>CAINHV010000379.1 GCA_903848965.1 uncultured Opitutia bacterium
CTCGGCTTCGGCGAGATCATCCGCGTCACGTTTCAAAACGTGGAGTTCCTCGGCGGCGCGCTCGGGCTCAACGGCATTCCTGCCCGCACCGACATCTTCTGGGTGCTCTCCTTCGTCGCGCTGACCATCTTCGTCGTCACCTGCCTCGTGCACTCGACCTACGGGCGCGGCTTCCTCGCGACCCGCGACGACGAGATCGCCAGCGAGGCCGTCGGGCTCAACACCACCCGGTACAAGATCGTCGCCTTCGTGATCGGCGCGTTCTTCGCCGGCATCGCGGGCGGGCTCTACGGCCACTTCAAGCTCACCATCACGCCCACCGGTTTCGATTTCACCAAGAGCATCGAGATCGTGGTCATGGGAATCCTTGGCGGCTTGGGCAACACCATCGGCGTCATCCTCGCCGCCATCCTGCTCACACTTCTGCCCGAACTGCTGCGGCCCGTCGCGGAGTACCGGATGATCCTGTATTCGCTGCTCCTGATCGCTCTGATGCTCATGCGCCCGCAGGGACTCTTCACCTTCCGGTTTCGGCCGGGCAAAAAAGTCGCCGAATGATCCACGCGGCGATGTCCACCGACCTTCTCCAGCTCGACAAGGTGACGATCCGTTTCGGCGGGCTGACCGCGGTCAACTCGATCGACTTCAGCGTGCGCCCGGGCGAGCTCTGCGGGCTCATCGGCCCGAACGGCGCCGGCAAGACCACCGTCTTCAACTTGGTCACCGGTGTCTATCAACCGACGGGTGGCCGGGTGTCGTTCGCCGGTCAGGACCTCGCCGGGCTGCGCGTCAACGCGATCGTGGCCCTCGGCATTGCGCGCACGTTCCAGAACATCCGGCTGTTCGGCTCGCTCACCGTTTTCGACAACGTCCGTGTCGCCTGCAACCTGCACCGCGAGAGTGGCGCCTGGCAGCCTTTGATCCGGATGGGGCGGTTCCAGTCCGACGAGGCCGCCATCACCCGGCGCGCCGAGGAGCTGCTCGAGATCTTCAACCTCCGGCGTTTTCGCGACGTCCCGGCCTGCAGCCTCCCTTACGGCGAACAGCGCCGGCTGGAGATCGTCCGATGCCTGGCCACCAAGCCCCGGCTCCTACTGCTCGACGAACCGGCGGCCGGCATGAACCCGACGGAGAAAATCGAACTGGTCCGGCTCATCCAGCAAATCAAGACGCAGTTTAATTTGTCCGTCCTGCTGGTCGAGCACTCCATGCGCGTGGTCATGAGCTGCTGCGAACGGATCGCGGTCCTCGACTATGGCGTGAAGATCGCCGAGGGGACTCCCGCCCAGATCCAGGCCAACCCCAAGGTCATCGAAGCCTACCTCGGCGAGGAGCACGCACCGATTGGCGGGACGGAAAAGACGGCCGACGACGACCGGAAACTGGCATGAACGGCTTTGTTATTCCGGGATGCGCTATCTCCCCATGCTGACCGTCACCGATCTCCACGTTTCCTATGGTGCGATTTCCGCCCTCGCGGGAATCTCGTTCCAGATCGAACGCGGGTCGATCGTCACGCTCATCGGCGGCAACGGCGCCGGCAAGACGACCACCCTCCGTGCCATCTCCGGGCTGCTGCGCGCGAAGTCCGGGCGGGTGACCTTCCTCGACGAAGACATCACCGCGCTACCCGCCCACCAGATCGTCGCCCGCGGGCTCTGTCA
>CAINHV010000380.1 GCA_903848965.1 uncultured Opitutia bacterium
AGCGGCTGCGGGCCCCAGCCGACCTTCGTAATCCAGCCGTTCGGTCGCACCAGTTCCAAAGCACTGCGCAACGCCGCCGAGACGCCCGCCGCGTCCACGACGCCGTCGACCCCGAGACCGTCACGCGCCTGCGCCCAAGCGCTCGCATCGCCCACGATGACTTCGCAGCCATACGCCTTCGCCGTTTCGAGGCGCCGGCGATCGCGCTCGAGTCCGACGAGGGCCACCTCGGCCCCCGCCAGCCGCGCCATGGCGGCGCAGAGAATTCCGATTGGGCCGGGCCCAAGAACGATCACGCGATCGCCGGGCCTGATCCGCGCGTTGTGGATCACTGCATTGTAGGCGACACAACACGGCTCGGTCAGCGCCGCATGCTCCATCGCCAGTCCCGCGGGCACCGCATGCAGGCAGCGCGACGGCACGCGGACAAAGCGCGTCATGGCGCCATCGACGCCATAACCGAAACCTCGGCGGTTCGGATCGAGGTTGTAGAGTCCCTCACGCGTCAGCGGGCTGTTGGGATCGATCACCGCGGCCGTCTCGCTGACGACGCGATCGCCTTCGCTCCAGCCGGTCACGCCCGGGCCGACCGCCGCGATCACGCCGCCAAACTCATGGCCGAGCACAACAGGATAATTAACCTTCCAGCTATGGGTGCCCGTCCACTGGTGGAGATCGCTGCCGCACACGCCCACGGCTTCGACGGCGAGGATGACATCGCCGAGGCCGGGCTCGGGCCGCGAAAATTCGCGGACTTCGACGCTATGCGGCGTGGAGGAGAAGTTGACGACAGCGGGGCTTTTCATCGTTTCGAAAGGGGAATGTCACCGTAGGCGTGCACGCGCTCGCAGATAAAGCGCAGCTTGTCCTCGAGATCGCCGCCGGCGGTCTTGAAGGCGGCATCGTCGATCGCGAGGGGCGCGCCTATCACCACCAGCAGCGCACCAAATTCCGGTGTCCGGATCGCCTGCTCGATGCTGAGTCCGCCCACGGCCTGGACCGGGACGTGCACCGCCGCAACCACCTCACGCAGTTGATCGAGCGGGCTTGGCATCCGGCGGCCTGCCGCGACGATCCCGCGACGCTCGTCGTACCCGATGTGGTGAATGACGAAGTCACAGCCGAGGTCCTCGATGAATTTCGCGCCCGCCACCATGTCCGGGCAACCAAGGTTGTCGCCCATTACCTTCACGCCATAATCGCGCCCGGCTTGGACCACGCACTTCAGCGTCTCTTCGTGCGCCCGCGCCATCACGACGACATGCGTCGCGCCGGCCTTGGCCATCATCTCCGCCTCGAGGTAGCCGCCATCCATCGTCTTGAGATCGGCGACAATCGGCACGCCCGGGAAACGCTCCCGCAGCGCCCGCACCCCGTGCAGTCCCTCCGCCAGGATCAAAGGCGTGCCGGCCTCGAGCCAGTCGACGCCGGCGCGGCGGGCCAGTTCGGCCGTCGCGAGTGCTTCTTCAAGACTCGTGACGTCGAGGGAGATTTGGACGATCGGCAGCATGCGGGTGGACCAGCGTGGGGAACGAAGTCATTCGCCGTCAAGCGACGGACATCGGCGGGACCGGGGGATTCGCGTGGCATGGGTCTCCCGAGTCAGATGGTCGATCACTCCGGCGGCGATCCGCGTGGCACAGGTCTCCCGACCCGTGAATGCGGATCGGACCGGTTTCCACGGGTCGGGAGACCCGTGCCACCCGACCACTCAACCGAACGCCTTCGTCATCGCCGCGACCACGGACGCCGGTGGCCGGACCGGCTTGCCCTCGCGATCGATAAACGCGTGGACCGTATGCCCGGTGGCGAGCAATTCGCTCCCGCGCATCACTTCGTAATCGAGCCGGATGCGCAGCGCCGGCTTGTCCTTCATCGTTGTCACAATCGTCAGCGTGTCGTCGTACACCGCCGGCCGCATATATTTCGCCGTCACCTCGAGCACCGGCAGCCGAAAACCGTCGGCCTCCAGCTGCCGATAGGGCAGGCCCAACTCCCGGAGGAGCGTAGTCCGGCCGATTTCGAACCAGGGGAGATAATTGCCGTGATAGACGACCCCCATCATGTCGGTCTCGGCGTAACGGACGGTGACTTGCGAGCGGGATTGGATCATGGCGCGGACCAGGAGGGATTGAATAAGGCTTCGGCCGATTCCTTCCAGCCATGGCGTGTCGCCCACTCCCGGCCAGCGGCACCGAGTCGGCGGCGCAGGTCGGGATCGTGGATCAACTTTTCAAAGGCCGCCGCGAGCTGGGCCGGCCGATGGGGCGGCACGAGCAGGCCCGTGACGCCGTCCACGACCGCCTCGGCCAACCCGCCGACGTCGTGGGCCACCACCGGCAACGCGTGTGCGGCCGCCTCAAGATACACGAGGCCGAAGCCTTCGACGCTGTGGTCGAGATTGACGCTGGTCATGGCAAAAATGTCGGCCCTCTCGTACACGGCCGCGAGTTCGCCGTCCGGCAGGTTGCCAAGAAACCGCACCACCAAGTCCGGCTGCCGCGTGGCTGCGGCCTGCAGGCGTGCGTCGTAGTCACCCTTGCTGGCGGCGCCCACGACCCAGTATTCGATCCGGCTCCGGACCTCAGGCGGCAACGATTGCAGCGCCTGAAGTGTGAGCAACTGGCCCTTGCGTGGATGCAGCCGGCCCACGGTCAGGATAATCACCTTGTCCTTGGTCCCCGGCGGACGCGGCGGGAGCACCGCAAAGTCCGAACGGATGGCCCCCGGTGTGAGGTAGATCTTTTCCGCGGCGCCGGGAAAGTGCTTCAGGAGCAACTCCTGCGTGTAGTTGCTCAGGGTGCTGATCCGCGTCGCGCGATCCATCAACCGGCCGGCCAGCCAGCGGCGCAGCGGCCGCCGGCTGAAGTTCAGGATTTCCGAACCATGAAACGTCAGCACGAGTCGCTGCGGCCGGAAGGCACGGAAAAACTGCAGCAGCATCATTGTCAGCATCGGTCCCGGCTCCGGCAGGTAGACCGTGGCAGTGCGCAGCTGCCGGCGGTGGCGGATGAGTTCCAGCGCCAGCTTCAACTGGCAGGCCAGATCATGCGTGCCCTTGAGCGGCATTCGCCGCACCTGGAAGGGCCAGTCGGGCTTTTCTGATCCCGGGGACGCCGCCGGCGCCCAGACTTCGACCCGATAACCCAGCCCGGCCGTGGCGCGGGCGATTTCCTCGGCGAAGGTCGCAATCCCGCCCCGCTGGGGAAAGAATTCGTGCGTGATGAGGTAGACCGGCGGGCTCGCGGCCGAAAGCGGAGCGCTCATGCGCGAACGAGGTTTAGGCGGAAAGGCACGCGGAAAGTGCCGAGTCAGTAGGTGCGGCTGGGTTGGGTGGCAAGCGTGCGACTTCCCCTGAGCCTGACCGGCAGGGGCCCGGTAGGTGTAACTTGAACCTTCAAACAGGTCTGGGGACCGTCCGCGATGACTGGCGTAAATTTCACGGCGCCGAGGCCCCTCAAAATGCCGGAGATATTCCACGTCACTAACTCCGAAGGCACTTAACCTGCTAAGACCATCCGATCGTGAGTTGGGCCCAGAATAAGGGGTTTACTTGCCAACCCTCCTAACCTACAAACTACGAACCATGTCTGAAGCCGCCGCTCCATCGCCATCGGGCTCGAGCAAACCTTTTCCCAATCCGCTCAAGCCGTTTATGCCCGAGGACGAGGTGACCTTACGCGAAGGCTTAAAACGCTGTTCTCCATCGACTTTCGAAGCAGCGGTCCAGTTTCGTCGGACGGGTAATGCCGACCATGTTCCTGCCGTGGTTATTGGCGTCATCGAACGGTTCGTCGAACCGGATCTCCGGATCAAACTCAAGGATGCTGGCGACGACCTTCGCCTGATCGAGGACCTGGGCATCGATTCGCTCACCATGATGGAAATTGTCATCTTGGTGGAGGAAGTGCTCCAGATGACGATCAACAACGAGGATCTCCGCAACCTGCGGACCGTAGGGGACGTAAAGACGTTCATCGATTGCAAGATTCGCGGGTTGCCCCTGCCGAAGCCGACCAAGTTCATTCCGATTGAGCACATCGGCGCAGTGCTCCCGATGCAGCCGCCGTTTCTCTTTCTCAACGAGGCGTCCGTGAGCTCCACGGCGGCCAACGGCAAATACAAGATTTCCGGGCAGGAGTATTTCCTCCAAGGTCATTTCAAGGACAACCCGGTCATGCCAGCCTCGATCATGCTCGAGGCGCTTGGACAGCTTGCCGTCCTCTATCTGTTGGAGGGCGCTCCCACCGAACCCGGAAAAGTCGTCAGCCCCCAGACAATTTTCTTCACCGGCTGCGAAGGCGTCCGGGCGCACCGGATCTGCCGGCCGGGCGACATCCTCAGCCTCTCGATCAAACCCAAACGCATGAAAATGCCGCTCGCGACCTTCGAGGGCGCCATCCGCGTGGGACAGGAAAAGGCCGTCATCGCGGAAGAAATCACCCTGACCTACGCCTTCGCCGATGCGGTGAACGCGCCGGTGCAAATCGCCGAGACCGGCGTGCATGCGACCGACGGCGTGAATGGCACCGCCGCCACGCCGAGCCCGACCCCGCTGCGGGTCGCGGCGAAGGCCTGAGTTGGGATCAGGCAATAAGTGCAGGGCCGGCATCCTTCGACCAGCTCAGGGCCTTGGATTGAACGTCAGGCCGTGAGCCTGTCGAACGGCTTGTCGCCGGGCCCGCTTCACCTCGCGCATTTGGAGCCTGCCGACGAGCGGCAGGCCTACACTCTCTGGTTTCGTAACGCCGGGGTGGCTTGGGTCTCCTGACCCAAGGCGGTGATCAAAGTTAATTTCACGGGTCGGGAGCCCCGTGCCACTTGATCGGGAACGAGGCTGGTCAACGACTCGCCCGCGTGATTCGGTTCGCGGCGGTGAATGCGCTTACCCCGGCGACCCCCGTTCCTGAATCCAGCGAAGCTGCGACTCCCCCTCCCTTACGCCTGCGCTGGGTCATGATCGGTTTCGCCTTCGCGGCGACGGTCATCAACTACCTCGATCGCCAGGCGCTGTCGGTGGTGGCGCCGGCGCTGCGGGAGGAGTTCAACATGAGCAACGAGGCGTACGGCTATGTGCTGTCCGCCTTCATGCTCGCCTACACGATCTCCAACGGGGTCTCGGGCCCCCTCATCGATCGCCTCGGCACCAAGCTCGGCTATGCGGTGTGCATGGCCTGGTGGTCCACCGCGGGACTGCTGCACGCCTTCGCGACGGGCGCCTGGTCGCTCGCCGGGTTTCGCTTCCTGCTCGGCATCGGCGAGGCCGGCAACTGGCCGGCGGCCATCAAGGTCGTGGCGGAATGGTTTCCCGCGCGGGAACGCGCGCTGGCCTGTGGCATCTTCAACAGCGGTGCGGCGATCGGCGCCATCGTGGCCCCTCCCCTCATGACGTGGCTCATCCTGACTCAGGGCTGGCCCGCCGCCTTTCTCATCGTCGGCGTCTCCGGCTACGTCTGGCTCGTCGGCTGGTGGTGGATCTATCGAACGCCGGAAAACATTCGCCGCGAGGTGTCCGCCCGCCCCGCGCCGGCGCTGCGGCTGCTTCGCACGCGCTTCGTCGCCGTGCTCACGCTGTCGAAGGTGTTTCTCGATCCCGCGTGGTACTTCTACATTTTCTGGTTCCCGCAGTACCTCAAGAGCGTGCACGGCTTCGACCTCGCGCAGATCGGGATGACGGCGTGGATTCCGTTCGTCACCGCCGATATTGGCAACCTGGTCGGCGGCTGGCTGACCGGCCGGCTCATTCGCGGCGGCATGCCGACCAATCGGGCCCGAAAAACAGTGACCGCGATCTTCGCCCTGCTGATGACCGCGGGCATCCCGGCGGCCTTCGCCTCGAACGTCTGGGTGGCCGTGGCGCTCATCTCGGTCGCGACCTTCGGTTACACCGGCTACAACACCAACACGCTCGCGTTTCCCGCCGATGTTTTCCCGCGGAACATGGTCGGCTCGGTCTGGGGCCTCGCCAGCATGGGCGCCGGTTTTGGCGGCATGGTCTTCAGTTGGCTCAGCGGCCGGCTCATCGATCAATACGGCTACACGCCGGTGTTCGTCGGCTACGGTCTGCTGCCGCTGATCGCCCTCAGCCTGATCCTGTTTGCCCTTGGACCCTTGGAACCGCATCCGGACTTCGCCGCGCCGGCGAAGCCTGCGGCTTGAGGCGCGCCCCTGCGCAACGGGTGGAGGCGCGCGGGCTGGCTCGAGTGGCATGGGTCTCCCGACCCATGAACGGCGCTTCGAAGCCAAATCCCGGGTCGGGAGACCCGGGCCACTCGGACCAACGCCCTACCCTTCCGCCCGCGCCTTCGCGTCGGTTTCGATGAGTCGGCTCAACGCCTCGAGCGTCGTACGCACGCGGGCCTTCACGGCCGGCAACTCGCCCGGCGATCCGACCTGCTCGTTGGCGAAGAGGTAAAACTTCATCTTCGGCTCCGTGCCGCTGCCCCGGGCGGCGAAGCTGTAGCCGTTGGCGAGCGTGATGAGATAGAGATCCTGCTTCGGGATTTCGTCGCCATCGGCATCGATGATCGTCTCGCGCCCGAAGTCCTGGAACTTGGTCACGCCCACGTCGCCGAACGCCTGCGGCGGCCGCGCGCGATAGGTGTCGAGGATCCGCTTGATCTTCGCGTTGCCGCTCGCGCCCTCGTAGTAAATGTTAATCACGCCTTCGAGATAGAAGCCGTAGCGGAGGAACAACCCGTCGAGATATTCCGGCACCGTCAGTCCGCGGCTCTTCACCCAGGCGCAGAGTTCGGCAAACATCAGGCAGGCCGAGTTGCCGTCCTTGTCGCGCAGGAGATCGTTCGGCAAATAGCCGTAACTTTCCTCGCAGCCAAACGCGTAAAAGGTGCTGTGCTGGAGCAGGAGTCGGGCCCGCTCCTCGAAGGGCGTGGTCTCATAGTCGAAGCCCGGACCCATCGCCGTGCGCAACCGATCCTCATACACCCTCATCTTCGCGGCGATCCACTTGAACCCAGTCAGCGTGTTGATGACCTTCACGCCGTGCCCGGCGCCGATGGCATCCTGCAGCCGCGTGGTGACAAAGGTCTTCACGATGCACGCCTGCGGCGAACCCGCCGCCGGGATCCAGCCCAGCTCTTTGTAGCGGGTCAGCCGGTACTCCGCGAGGAGCGCGCCAATCTGGTTGCCGGTCAGGAGTTCCATCCGACCGGCCCGGTTTCGCACCGCGCAGCCCATCCGATCCGCATCGGGATCGGTCGCCAGCACAACGTCGCAGCCTTCCGCCTCCGCGAGGGCGATGGCGCGGGCGAGGGCCTCCGCGTTCTCTGGATTCGGCGACTTGACGGTTGGGAACCGGCCATCGAACTCGAGTTGCTCGGGCACCGGCAACACCTCGCACCCCGCATGGATCAGCAACGGCACCGAATGCACTGCGCCCGTGCCATGAATGTTGGTGAACGCGATTTTCACTTTCGACCGCCGCAGGATCTCCGGATCGAGGGCGGCCTTCGCCGCCACCGCGAGATAAGCATCGTCGGCGTCCCGCCCCAGCGTGATTACGCCCTCGAGCCGGGCGGTGAGGAAGCGACCAATCTCCGCGAGCGGCACCGCGTTCACTTCCTCCACGATCCGGCGATCGTGCGGCGGCACCACCTGCGCGCCGTCCTCGAAGTAGGCCTTGAAGCCATTGTCGTGGGGCGGATTGTGGCTCGCAGTGATCACCACGCCGGCGTGGGCCTGCAGCCAGCGCACCGAGAAACTCAATTGGGGCGTCGGCCGCGGCCCACCGAACAGAAAGGCGTCGCCGCCGAGCTGCGTCCAGGTTGACACCGCCAGCTCCGAGAAATGCCGGGAGAAGTGTCGGACATCGTGGGCGATCACGAGCTTTGGTCGCCCGGCGACGCCCGGCTTCGCCGCCAGATACTTTTTCGTGTAGCGAAACAGCCCGATCACGGCGCGGATGAGCGTGAAGTCGTTCAGCAGGTTGCTGCCAATGGCCGCGTGCTCCGGTGAACCCGTGGCGTTAATCCGCCCGGTTTCAGCCGCCGCGGGCAACACGCCCGCCGTGCGTCCACGCATGCCACCGGTGCCGAACTCGAGGAAGCGATAGAAGCGATCGTTCAGCTCGCCCCACGCCTGCTTCGCCACCAACTCCTCGATGCTCGCCTCGGCCCACGCCGGCAGCCGGGCGGCGAGAAAGGCCGCGATGTTCTCCGCGGTGCCGGGAAGCAATTGTCCGGCCTGCGCGGCCGCGTTGATGCGATCAAGGGTGGTCATGCAGAATTGTGGAAGCGGTCCGGACGGCTCCGCTCCGTCCAGTCCCGGCGCCGACGCGGGCGGCGATCGCCGGACGGGGCCTAGGCAAGATCGAGTCCGTCACGAACCGGCGGCGTCGGCGACAGTTTTTTCCACGCGTCGGCGAAGGAGTCTTCGTCGTAACCGAAAAGGGGCGACACCTCGATCTTTGCGGCGGGCAGCCCGGTGGCGTCGGTCTCGACCTCGGCGCCGTTGGCCTGCAACCAGCGGGCAAACTGCCGGCGCTGGTCGTCGCGACAGGTCTGGGGCGAATCGAGCCCCTCCGCATTCTTGACCGGCGAGAAATCGTCCTGCCGCAGCGTCTCGATCAGAACGGGATGGCGGGCGAAGGGCAGCGCATCAAAGACGAACATCTCGAACTTCACGCCGTTCGCCTTCGCCGGCTTCACCTCGGCTCCGTTCCTATCGATGGTCGGAATTTTTTTGTCGGCGCGATGGAAGGGCATCGCGGGACCGGAGGCCTGGTCCTGGCCAACCGGGGCGCGCGCCATCCGGCGAACGAAATCCCGATCGAGGATGTGCACCGCGATACTGCCGCCGATATAGCGCAGGCGGCCGGTCGCGTCGGTTTCCCGCTGCTGGGCCATCGGCAGGTCCGAGTACTCGATCACGAGCCTGCGGCCACGCTGCACGCAGAAGTGCCCGACCTTCTCCTCGGCGTAGGCCTTGAGCACCACCTTGCTCGACATCTCCGATTTCCGCTGGACGTGCCAGCCGATGAAGGCCGGGTCGATGCACCGGACAAGGGGATTATCCACCTGGAAATAACTCAGGGTATCGATGCCCTCCGCCGCCATCCGGTCGAGCGCGCCGCTGCGGTCAAGCGCGCGCAACGATCCGCCGTGGCCGTCGGGCGACAGCGCGATCGCCTCCTTGCTCTCGAGGAGGATCTTGCCGTTGAAGTCCACCGCCGGCATCCGGCCCTGGCGAAAAAAATGCACCCGCCCGCGATCGAGGCCGAAGTACCCCTGCCCGGCGAAGAACGCCTCCGTCGCGGCATGGTTCGCATGGCTGGTCATGATGAACCAGTGCAGCGGACGACCATAGCGCACACCGGCCGCGCGGATTTTTTCGGCAAAGACCTGGAAGAGCGGCTTCCCGTGAATCGGGGTGACAGGAAAGGTGCCCTTCGGCCCGTCGTAACCGAGCCGGGTGCCCTGCCCGCCTGCCACGGTGAACGCTGCGACGCGGCCCGCCCGCAAGGCCGCCTCGCCGGCCGCCTTGGCCTGCGCCCAGGCGGCTGGATCACCGCCGTGTTCGGGCCGTGGTTCGTAGGGCGCTGGCGCGAGGTCCGTCAGATCGAGACCCGTGGCACCGTGGCCCGTCACCAGCGTCCGGTGCAGGCGCTCGATTTCGGCGAGGTCGATTTCGGCCGCTTCTTCGATCAGGCGGCGCTGCGCATCCGGCGCGAGCTGATCGAAGAAGGCGAAGACCTGACCCTGTCCGGCGCGTTGAAAGGAAGCGATGACGTCAGTGGAGTTCTTCACGATGGAAAATGGTCAGGCCGCGTGATCGCGGGTTCGAATTCGAAACCAGGGAAAAGCTTGGAGGCTGTCAGGCACTTCCTGTCGTCTGGAGGGCCGAGCTCCGTCGAGGCCGATGGCATCGCTTCACGGATTCGGACTCGGCGGACCTCGTCCCTCCAATTGCCCGCCTCGGTTTCACATCAAAAGAGGTACATGACACGTTTTAGTCCTCGAACCGAAAGATACTCTCGCCCGGTCGGGCATAGCTCATCCGTTTGCGAATCACCTTCTCGACGAAGTCGCGATCCGTCCGCAACCGCGCGAGAATCCGTTCCTGCTCCTGCAAACGGGCCTCCGCCTCGGCCAGCCGGAGCCGGATTTCGGTCTCGGTGTACTTCAACTGCCGGTACTGCGCCCGCTCTTCCAGCAGGAGGACGCCCGCGCCCAATCCCAGCCCGGACAGCAATACGACATAGAGGGTGGTGATAAGACGGTGGGAATTCACTCTCGCCCTTCGATCAACGGGCTCCCGGGAGCGGGAGTAAAGGAGATTTAAAATCCCGCGCGACGCCGGCGGTGCGAGCGGGAGAGCCGGCCGACCGGCCTCGCCCGCCCCCTTTTGGCGTGCGTTTCCGCCGCCGCGCGGCCACCGTGATTTTGCACATGTATCAGAGCTTTTATGGGTTTCGGGAGATGCCGTTCAACATCACCCCCGATCCCCGCTTTCTGTTCCTCAGCCATACCCACCAGGAGGCCCTGCAGCATCTGAAATATGGCGTGCGGGAGAAGAAGGGATTCATCGTGCTCGTGGGCGAGGTGGGCTGCGGCAAGACCACGCTCTGCCGGCGTTTCCTCGACGATCTCGATCCGGCGCACTTCGACACCGCCTTGATCCTGAATCCCCGGATCACGGAAACGCAGATGCTGAAGGCCATCCTCACGGAGCTGGGCGAAACCAAGCTCAGCCGCAGCCAGAACGACCTGGTGGCGCAGGTGAGCCGCGTGCTGCTCGAACGGATCGAGAAGGGCCGCGACATCGTCCTCATCATCGACGAGGCGCAGAACCTCAAGTTCGAGGTGCTCGAGCAGATTCGACTGCTCTCCAATCTCGAAACCGACCGCCAAAAACTCCTGCAGATTGTCCTGCTGGGCCAGCCGGAGTTGAAGGAGGTGCTCGCCCGGGACGAACTGCGCCAGCTGCGCCAGCGGATCCTCGTGCATTACGAACTCCATCCGCTCTCGAGCGCCGATGTCAGCCAGTACATCCAGCACCGGCTTTCCCTCGCCGGCGGCAACGGCCGTCCCAGTTTCACGCGCTGGGCCCTTCGCGCGATTCATCGGGGCAGCGGAGGAATTCCCCGCGTCGTGAACAATCTTTGCGACAAGTCGCTGCTCTCGGCCTTCATTCGCGAGTCCGACGAGGTCAATTACTGGGACGTCCGCCGGGCGATCCGCGACATGAAGAACCTGACCCAATGATCCGTTGAACCGAACCCGGAATCTTCCGTCCCTGTCACGGCCCGCCATCGCACGATGAGTCTGATCAACGATGCCCTGAAGAAGGCCCAGCGTTCCCGCACCGCCGATCCGGCCGACCTCGGAATACCGATCCCAGGTGGTGATTCCCGGATCGCGCGGCGGCGCCCCGCCACCAGCGCCCGGACCATGCTGCTGTACGCCAGTGGTGGTCTCGTGCTCTTCGTCCTTTGCGTGGTGGGGACGGTCTGGGTCCTGAATCGCCCCGCGCCCGTCGCTCCTGTCGCCCAAGCGAAGCCCGCCCCGACCGTGGCCGGCCCGACGCCCACGGTCTCGGCACCGGTCATCGCCGTGCCGAAAGTCGACGCCCCTTCCAGCCCGGCGCCGACACCCGTCGTCGCCGCGTCAGCACCTCCCACGCTGGGCACGCCCACGCCGCCGCCGGTCGCCAAGGCTTCGGCGCCCGTGGCCGAGCCGCCCAAGCCCTCTCTTGTCGCCACGCCGCCTTCCGCCTCGTCGACACCTCCACCGGCCGTTCTGCCTGCGGCCGCCGCCGTCGTCCCGGATGAGCGCATTAACCTGTTTCTCGATGGCCTGCGGATCACCGCAGTCCGGATGCAGCCGGGCGGCGACAGCCGCGTCATGATGAACGATCGCGTGTTTCGCCTGAACGACGTTGTGG
>CAINHV010000381.1 GCA_903848965.1 uncultured Opitutia bacterium
ATAACGATACTACCCCGGCCAGGACGTGAGCGGGGGCCGGAAACTTTACGTTCAACCTCCCCACCTCTTGACCGCGCCGTGGTTGGAGACAAAGACACAACCTGCGGCGCGCATCGCCCAACGTCCGGATCCGGCACCCTCCCGGCTCCAAACCCTTTTTTCATCCTCCCATGCTCCTCCTCCGCACTGCCGCCCTGCTGTTCCTTTTACTGCCGGCGGCCCTCTCGGCCGCCCAGTCCGCCCCCGTGCGGCCCAAGATCCTTGGCATCTCCCACGCCTCGTTCCTCGTCGCCGACATGGCCAAGGCCCGTGCCTTCTATGAGGGCTACCTCGGTTACGAGCCCGTCGTCGCAGACAGCAAGCTCGCCCGCTTCAAGGTGAATGACCTCCAGAGCATCGAGGTCGTCCTCGCCCCGGGCATCACGCCCACCGCCGACCGCGCCAATAACATCGCCCTGCGGGTCGACGACGCGGAGGGCATGCGCGCCTACCTGAAGTCCAAAAACATCGACGTTCCGGCGCAGGCCGCGAAGGACGCCAATGGCAACCTCGGCTTCACCGTGAAGGATCCACAGGGCAACGTCATCATGTTCGTCCAGCACCTCCCCGACGGCCGTAACTCCCAGAGCGCCGGCCAACACCTTTCGGATCGGGCGATTTCCCGCCGCATCATGCACGTCGGTGTCATCGCCGCGCAGCTCGATACGGCGAAGAAATTCTACGAGGACATCCTCGGACTTCGTGAATTCTGGCGCGGCACCGCCGGCCCGATCCTGAGCTGGGTCAACCTCCGCGTTCCGGACGGCGACGACTACATCGAGTTCATGCTCTACGACACGTTTCCCAACGTGGATCGCATGCGCTCATTCCAGCACGTCTGCCTCGAAGTGGCCGATGCGGCGCAGGCAGAGATCACCCTCAAGTCGCGCCTGCTGCCGGAAGGCTGCCGCCCCACCAGCGCGCTTCGTTCCGGGGTCAACGGCAAGCGTCAGATCAACACCTTCGACCCCGACGGCACGCGCACCGAGGTCATGGAGCCGAACACCTTTGACGGAAAGCCCCGCCCGCCCTCGACCGCTCCAGCCCCGGTCGGTGAACCGCGTCCCCCGGGCCGCTAGTGCGGTTTGGGTGTAGCAGGGGCGTGGCTCGCCCACGCCCGAATGGCTACGGCATTTCTTAACTGCTCTAACGTCCGTCGAGGCGCGGATTCTCCAGCCCTAAAAATCGACGCCGGTCAAAGACGCGGCGCGACTTGACCCGGGTTCGCAGCCAAGCCTTCAGGCGGAATCCGCGCCCCTCCACTCGCGGGCGCTCGTGGCTACGACGAGCCCAAGAAAGAAGAGCGCACTGGCGCCTATGCGCCGCTGCGAGATCGCCCGCTCCGACCAGCAAGGAGTGCGTAGCCTCCGTCAAGATATGCGAAGCCCGCGCTACCACAGGGGAGTACACTGCAGCCATGGCTAACACCGGCCACTTCCTCGAGAACCCGCTGACACTCCAGGCGCTCCCCGCCCGCTCTGCCGCCCCACCCCGCGCCTCGACTCCCGCCAGTCCCGGTTCTTGGCGTTATCACGGAGTGCCCCGCTCCCGTTGGCCCTTGGTGATCGGCATGGTCACCGCGTTGACCCTCATTCTCGGTGTCGGCTTCGGCGTGCCGCGGCAACGTCGCGCGCCTCCGCCCAAAGGCATCGACACCTCGATCCTGGTTTCGCTGGTCATGCCCGATCTCCGGGAACTGGAGGAACCGGAACGCGTGACCGACTCCCGGCCGGAGGCACGCTTCGACTCCATTGTCGTGCCGCGTCAGATCGATATGCCGACCGTCACCACGTCCATGGATTTTATCCAGGCAGTCGACTTCTCGACCATCATCGACAAATCCAGCCTCAAGGCCGCCGATATCGCGGTCCCCGACAACCGGCGCAGCCTCGCGGAACTGGCGGCCAACGTGTTCAACCTCGCCGATCTTGATCGCAAGCCCGAGGTCATCTTTCAGCCCGAGATGAATTATCCCTCGGATCTGAAACGCGCGGGAGTCGAAGCCCGGGTCGTCGTCGAGTTCATCGTCGATGAAACCGGCGCGACCCACGACGCCGTGATCGTCGAGGCCTCCGTGGCGGGATTTGAGACCGCGGCCCGCAACGGCGTCATGCGCTGGCGCTTCCGGCCCGGAATGAAGGACGGCGCCAAGGTGAGAACGCGGATGCGCGTCCCGATCGAGTTCAAGGTCGAGGGCTAATCGCTGTAGCCACGAGCGCCCGCGAACGGAGCCGACAAGAATTGCCCCGTGGCTGCGGACGTGAGCGAGTGGCGGCTTGATCCGAGGGCGGGCGGCCAAAGCTCGGAAGAGACCCTTGGTTTTCGCGAAGCCGCGAAGGAAGTCGCTGATCTCCGGGCCTGCCCGTCAGCCGAGTAGCTTCAAAAGGGGCGGCGGCGCCTGAGCCCGGGCATCGGCTAACGCGCTCTCACTTGTTCGTAGTCCCGCCTTCAGTCGGGCCCGACCTCGGCTTGGCCTCGGATTGTCTCCTGAAGAGCAGCTTGGTGGCGTCAAACGAAAGCCGTCTCGGCGCTGTCCAGCCGTTTGCCCAGGGCAATTCGAGCGCCAGAACGCGCAGAAGTATCGCGCATCTTGAGCCTCTTGCGGCCCATGGATTAGAGGTCTGGGTTTGGTTCCAGTCGCGGCCACTCGCTGACGCTCGCAGCCACGGGGCGGAAGCTGGGTTTTGTAACGTAATACGTTACGAGACGCCTCCACTCGCTGGCGCTCGTGGCTACTTCTGGTGACGAACTGGCTCTGCAACGTCGCTCGTGGCTCAGTTTGAATTGGAGGAGTGCCCCCCCGGGAAGATTGGACCCCGGAGTCTCTTTGCGCCTTCTGAGCCTTCTTGCGTCAACCTCCGGGGCCTAACGCAGGCAGGCACGCAGCAGGCGATCATGCACGGCGGTGGCGGCGACAGGGCCGTCGATCTGGCCCGTACCGATCAGGACGGGCCACTCGCTGGAGTCGGCCGGACACGTGCCGTGCGATCCCTTCACGAGGTTCGCGTCGAGCGGGATCACATCCATCAAGCCGCGGAAACCCAATTTCCGGCGCAGCAGCTTCGCGGCCACGCGCAGCTTCGGCGCGGCCAGCGCGGGATCGAGAAACAATTCCACCGGATCGTAGCCGTACTTGCGGTGGATATCGACACAGCGTGCGAAGTCCGGCGCGCGGGCGTCGTCGTCCCAGTAGTAATAGTTGAACCACGCGTCCTCCGCCGAGAAGGCCACCAGATCGCCGGAGCGGGCATGATCCAGTCCCGCGGCCCGCTGCTGCGCGCGATCGAGCACCCGGGCCACGCCGTCGACGGACTCAATCGCGGCCCGCGCCGCCGACAGCAGCGCGGGATCGTTCACGTAGATGTGGGCGATCTGATGATCGGCGATCGCGAACACCTGGCTCGCGCCGCAATCGAGGAGCTCGCGGCCGAGTTCGTCCTTCAACGCCAGCCAGCCTTTCGCCCGGAAGATCCGGTTCAGCGCGATGGATCGCCGGACGGCCGTGATGCCGTACTCAGAAAGCACGATGGTTCGCACTCCACGTTGCGCATAGAAATCCATCAGCCCGCCGGCCACGCGATCGATGGCAGCGCAATCGGCGGCGATCCGCGGATCGTCGGGGCCGAGCCGCTGCAGGTTGTAGTCGAGATGCGGCAGGTAAACCAGCGACAGGTCCGGGTGGTGCCGGTCCTCGATCCACTCCGCGGATCGGGCGATCCATTCCGACGAGGCGATCCCGGCCAGCGGACCCCAGAACGCCGGGAACGGAAAGTCCCCGAGGTCGGCCTTCAACTCCGGCCGGAGCGAAAGCGGGTGCGTGTACACATCGAAGACCTTGCGTCCGTCCGCCGGATACATCGGCCGCGGCGTCACCGACCAGTCGGCCGTCGAGTACATGTTGTACCACCAGAAAAGCTTCGCGCAGGTGAAGCCGGGTCGCGCCGCCCGCGCCGTTTCCCAGAGCTTCGGGCCGTGGACGAGGTGGTTCGATTGCTTCCAGAAATGATGCTCCGCCAGCTCGCGGTCGTACCAGCCGTTGGCGACGGCCCCGTGGCCCGACGGCGGCAGCCCCGTCAGGTAGGTGCTCTGGGCGGTGCAGGTCACGGCGGGCAACACCGGCTGCACCCGAATCAGGCCGCCCACCGTCGCCGCGGCCTGCAGGCGTGGCATGTGCGGACCGAGCAGACGCGAGGTCAGCCCGACCACATTGAGAATCGCCGTCCGTTCAGCCATAACGAGCCCTCAGCTCGTCGAACGACGCCTTCACGACGGCGCCGTCCATCTCGTGCACGTCGAGCCGATCGCCCGGGGCGCGGATCATCGGGATGGTGAGCCGGCCGCCGAGGTGTTCGCGAAATTCATCAAGTCCATCGAGCATGTCCTGGCGCCCGCTTGGCCCGCGAATCTGCATCACCGGCGCGAACAGCTCGAAGCCGAGCCCCTGCACGATTCCGAGGATCCGCTCGGCGATGGGCTCGGGCAGCAGCCCAATCCGTCTCGCGTAAATCAGGTCGGTCGCGATCCCGACGGCGACGGCCTCGCCGTGGCTGACGCGGAAATCGGACAACTGCTCCAGCTTGTGCGCGGCCCAGTGCCCGAAATCGAGCGGCCGAGCCGAGCCGCGCTCGAACGGATCACCGCCGGTGGCAATGTGCTCCATGTGCTGCCGCGC
>CAINHV010000382.1 GCA_903848965.1 uncultured Opitutia bacterium
CGCCGCCGCCGTCGCCGCCGGCAAGGAGAAGCTCAACGACAACTCCTGGGCCACGTTCAGCCGGTATCTGTACACCGGTGACATGCCCGAGCCCGATTTGGTGATTCGCACCTCCGGCGAAACCCGGATCAGCAACTTCCTGCTCCTGCAGGCCGCCTACGCCGAATTCGTTTTCACCCCCGTGCTCTGGCCGGATTTCACGAAGGCGGATCTCGCCGCCGCGATCGCGGACTTCAACCGCCGGGAGCGCCGCTTCGGGCTCACCAGCGAGCAGTTGTCCAACCCGGCCAAGGCCGCGGCGAAATGACGGCTGGGCTACCCGCCGGTGGGCCGCGCGCCGGGGCGCCGGCGCCGGGTCGTTAGTTTGCACGCCGGATCCGACTCATGGGCAAACGCATCTTCAGCACGATTCTACTCTGGGCCATCGTCGGCTCCGCCCTGTGGTTTCTGCGCACCGCCGGTGCGCTGATCCTCATCGGACTGATCTCGGTCCTCACACTCGCGGAGTTCTATCACCTGCTGCGCGCCTCCGGCTACCGTCCGTTCCTCAAGCTCGGGCTGGTTTTCGGCGGACTCATCACCCTCGCGCCAGCGCTGGCGGTGCACTTTCCGTTTCCGATCCACGTGCTCCTGCCGCTGGCGACCGTCGCGTTCGCCCTTCGTATCCTCGGCGAACGGACACCGGAGAACCGGATGGAGACGCTGGCCTCGAGCGTCTTCGGCCTCGTTTACGTCTCGCTGCTGCTGCAATATCTCGTGCGGATCGTGACCCCGCTGCCCGGCGACACGATCACCGCCGATGGACGCCTGCTGCTCTGCCTCTGGCTCGTCGCGACGACCAAGTTCTGCGACGTCGGCGCGCTCCTGTCCGGCATGGCCTTCGGCCGGCACAAGATGTCGCCGGTCATCAGTCCCAAGAAAACCTGGGAAGGCGCCATCGGAGGCGTCGTCGTTTCCGCCAGCGTGGCGGCCTCGATTGCCTGGCTGGCGCGGGACGTCTTTCCCCCTCACCTCACGCCCGTGGTCGCCGCCCTGCTGGCGATTCCGATCGCGCTGATCGGCATCGCGGCCGATCTGGTTGAATCGATCCTCAAGCGTCGCGCCGACCGGAAGGACTCCGGCAGCGCCCTGCCCGGTCTCGGGGGTTTCTTCGACATGAGCGACAGCCTGATCCTGGTGGCACCGGTCGGGTATCTGTTTTTCCGGCTGCCGTAAGCCAACCGTGCAGTTGATGTAGGGCCGTCGCTTGTCGACGGGCCCCGTTTACCTAGCGAATTTGGGGCCTGCCGACGAGCGGCAGCCCTACACCCCTGAGACTGCAAAGAGGCGCGAAAGCTGTGGCCAATCCTTGCTCACCCGCGCAGTCCGACCCGCAACCCCATGCTTGCGGGTGCGCGGCGAAGTCGCGCATAACTGAGTCCTTTCGTGCCTGCTCCCTCCACTGCCACCCGCAAACGCGTCGTCCTCCTAGGCGCGACCGGTTCCATCGGCGAAAGCACGCTGCGCGTCATCGCGGCGCATCCCGACAAGCTCGAACTCGTCGGCATTGCCGCCCGCTCCAACTGGCAAAGACTCGCGACCATCGCCCGCCAGTTCGGCGTCACCCACATCGGACTGCACGACGAGGCCGCATTCGCCGATGCCCGGGCGCACTCGGAGGCTTTCCTTCCGGGCAGCCAGATCGTCGGCGGCCTCACCGGGCTGATCGACCTCGCCCGGCTCCCGGCGGCCGACATCGTCCTGGTGGCCGTCGTGGGCACGACCGGCCTCGAACCGGCCCTGGCCGCGCTCGCCGCGGGCAAGGACCTGGCCCTGGCGTCGAAGGAGATCCTCGTGCTCGCCGGCAAGTTCATCATGGCCGCGGCCAAGCGCCACGGCGCCAAGCTCCTGCCCGTCGACAGCGAGCACAACGCCGTCTTCCAGTGCCTCGAGGGCCATCCGCAGGCCGGCGTCCGGCGCATCGTCCTGACGGCGAGCGGCGGGGCGTTTCGCGACTGGCCGCTGGAGCGTTTCGCCAGCATCACGCCGGCCGATGCGTTGAAGCATCCCAACTGGGCAATGGGCCCGAAGATCACGGTCGATTCGGCGACCCTCGCGAACAAAGGCCTCGAACTCATCGAGGCCCAATGCCTGTTCGGCCTCGAGGCGACCCAATGCACCGCGGTCATCCATCCGCAAAGCATCGTCCACTGCCTGGTCGAGTTCACCGATGGGACGATGCTCGCGCAGTTGAGCCCGCCTTCGATGACGTTCCCCATCCAGCACGCCCTGCTGCATCCGCGGCGCGCGCCGGGAGTCGAGACAGCGCTCGATTTTTCCCGCGCCTTCGGGCTCGAGTTCGCCCCCGTGGATGAAGGCCGGTTCCCGATGCTGCGCCTGGCCCGGGAAACGATGCTGGCCGGCGGCATCGCCCCCGCCATCTACAACGCCGCCAACGAGCTGGCGGTGGAAGCCTTCCTGGCCGGCCGGATTCCCTTTCTTGCGATTCCCCGCGTGGTCGAACAGACTCTGGGTAACATCAAAAACTTTGAGCCCGCTGATTTGCCCGCTGTCCTCGCCCTCGATGCCGAGGCGCGCCAAGTGGCAGCCGGCCACATCGCCACAGTCG
This sequence comes from uncultured Opitutia bacterium, assembly GCA_903848965.1. Taxonomy (GTDB): domain Bacteria; phylum Verrucomicrobiota; class Verrucomicrobiia; order Opitutales; family Opitutaceae; genus ER46. The sequence goes on from CAINHV010000382.1 coordinate 2,609, forward strand.
CTTAACTCCTCCGCTTCCTGCCGTGCCTTCCGATCTCCTCAGCTCGCTGTTCTCGAATCTTTGGGCCGTCTTCATGGTGATCCTGCTTTTCGGCGGATCGATCTTCGTCCATGAACTGGGGCACTTCCTCGCCGCCCGGAGGCGGGGCGTGCACGTCGAGCGTTTCTCGATCGGCTTCGGGCCGGCCATCTGGTCCCACCGCGGCAAGGACGGCGTCGACTATCGCATCTCGTGGTTACCGCTCGGCGGCTACGTGCTGCTGCCCCAGCTGGCGGACCTCGGCCCGATCGAGGGCGAAAGCACCGCGGAAGTCTCGAAGCTGCCTCCGGTCAGCTACAGCACGCGGATGCTCGTCTTCGTCGCCGGCGCGACGTTCAACATCCTCTTCGCCTTCGCGCTCGCCTGCATCGTCTGGGTGATCGGCCAGCCCGTCGCCAGCGAGATGTCCTCCACGACGGTCGCGGAGGTCCTGCCGACCCTTCCGAATACCGACGGCGTCGCGGTGCCGAGTCCGGCCAGCAAGGCGGGGCTCAAGCCCGGCGACAAGATCGTGGGCGTTGACGGCAGCCCGGTCGCGAACTTCAACGACATCGTCGAGCGGCTCGCCCTCAGCAGCGGTTGGACGAGCGGCGGCGAACGCGAGACCATCTTCCGGATCGAACGCGGCCCGGAGACCATTGAGCTGCCCATCCAGCCGATCCTGAGCAGCAGCGAGAAGCTCCGCATGATTGGCTTCGTGCCCGAGGCCAAGCTGGTGATCGGGGCCGTGACTGAGGGATCCGTGGCCGCCCGGGCGGGGCTCAAGCCCGAGGATCAAATCGTCGCGGTCGACGGCAAACCCGTGCTCACGCGCATGCGGTTGAGCGAGGCCGTGCGCCAGATCGTGGATCGTCCCGTCAGCCTGACCGTGCGGCGGGGCGCCGAGCGCGTGACCTTCGATCTCAGCCTGCCCAAGGACGCCAAGATCACCGCCCTCGGCCTGTCCCTTCGGGACGGCGTCATCTACGCGCATCCCACGCCGTTCGCGCAGATCGGCCGGAGCCTCAGCACCACGCTCCGGACGCTGGGCGCCCTGATCAATCCGCGCTCCGACATCGGCCTTTCCCACCTCAGCGGACCGATCGGCATCATCAGCAACTTCGTGGACGTGTCCCGCGCCGGCCTGCCCTTCGCCCTGTGGTTCACCATCCTGGTCAACGTGAACCTCGCGGTCATGAATCTCCTGCCGGTCCCCGTCCTCGACGGCGGCCAGATGCTCTTCGCGACCATCGGCCGGCTCCGCGGCCGCCCGCTCCCCGTGAACTTCATCATGACCGCCCAGAGCGTGTTTCTCGTGCTGCTGTTCTCGATGATGCTTTACGTGAGCGTCTTTGACGTTCGCCGCATCCGGGACGCCCGATCCGAGCGGCCCGAGACGCCGGCCCCGGCGCAAAGCGAAAAGTAACCGCCCGGGCCGTCGGGCCCGATCGGTCCGCCCTCCCGCCCGCGCCGATTTCATGCCCTACTGCGCCTCGCGTTTTCACACTGTCCGCCGGCCGACCCCGGAGGTCCTGGTCGGCCACGTCGGCGTCGGCGGAGCCAACCCGATCCGGCTGCAATCGATGACGACGAGCGACACGCAGGATGTCGCCGCCACGGTCCGCCAGTCGATTGCCCTCGCCGAGGTCGGCTGCGAGATCGTCCGCATCACCGCGCCCAATGTCGCCGCGGCCCGCTGCCTGAAGGAGATTCGCACGCAGTTCACCGCCGCCGGCTTCGGCGCGATTCCGATCGTGGCCGACATCCACTTCCTCCCGAGCGCCGCGATGGAGGCGGTCGAGTACGTGGAAAAGATCCGCGTGAACCCGGGCAACTACGCGGACAAAAAGAAATTTGCCGTTCGGGAGTACTCGGATTCCGACTACGACACGGAGCTGGGCCGGCTGCACGAGGCGTTTTCGCCGCTGGTGAAGCGGTGCCAGGCCCTCGGCCGCGCGATGCGGATCGGCACCAACCACGGTTCGCTCAGCGATCGGATCATGAACCGTTACGGCGACACGCCGCTCGGCATGGTCGAGAGCGCGCTGGAGTTCCTCCGGATCGCGGAATCCCATTCCTATCACGCCATCATCCTCTCGATGAAGTCATCGAATCCCAAGGTGATGATCCAGGCGTACCGCCTGCTCGTCGAGCGGATGGCGGCGGAGCAGATGCACTACCCGCTCCACCTCGGCGTGACCGAGGCGGGCGACGGCGAGGATGGCCGGATCAAGGGCGCGATCGGCATCGGATCCCTCCTGCTCGATGGCCTGGGCGACACCATCCGGGTGTCGCTGACGGAGGACAGCGTGTACGAGATTCCCGTCGCACGGGCGATCGCGGACAAGGCCACGGCAGTGTGGCAGGCTGCGGCCAGCGGGCCCGCAACGGACGCGATCGATCCCTATCACTACAATCGCCGCCCCACCTCGCCGGTTCAGCTCGCCGGCGCCAGCGTCGCTGTGGGCGGTGACCAAGTGCCCCGCGTGATCGTGCGGGCGGGGAAGCCGGCAGCGGTGCCCGCACTGCTCCCGGCCCTGGCGGCACCGCGACTCCAGGACACGCCGGCCGAGGGTGTACTGGTCAACTTGGATACGGCCGACTCCATCGCCGCGCTGCCGGCGCTCGCGGCCGCGACGTACGTGCTGGAACTCGGTTCGGAAGTCACGGCGGCCGATCTGCGGGTGCACGCGGCGGCGCTCCGCCCGGGCACGGTGCTGCTCCGTCCGTTCGGCCGGGACGAGGCCGGCCCGCTTGCGGATTTCGCCGGCCTCGCGCGCGATCTCGGCTTCGTCCTCGCCGCGGAGATCATGCCGGATGACCTCCCGGGCCTCGCCCCGGCTCTCCGCACCGCGGGTCCCGGCGGCCTGATTTTCACCCTGGGCCGGACACCGGCGAGCGCGGGCCATGCCATCGGCGGCTACCGCCAGCTGGCGGAGCGGTTGCGGGAGCTGGGCCTGCCGGCGCCGATCTGGATTCGCAACACCGCCTCCACGGCCCTGCGCGCCGAGCCCGGTTTTCTTTCGAAGCTGCTCGAGGCGTCGTTCCTGACCGGCTCGCTCCTCTGCGACGGGATCGGTGATCTCGTCAGCGTCGAGACCGAGGCGGACGCCGTCCGCGCCACGCGACTGGCCTACAACGTCCTGCAGGGCGCCGGCGCGCGCATCTCGAAGACCGAGTTCGTCGCCTGTCCAAGCTGCGGACGGACGCTCTTCGATCTGCAGACCACCACGCAGCGGATTCGCGCGCAGACCGGCCATCTGAAGGGACTCAAGCTGGCGATCATGGGCTGCATCGTGAAC
>CAINHV010000383.1 GCA_903848965.1 uncultured Opitutia bacterium
AGACGACCTCGAAGGTCTCCCGCCACGGCGCGCCTTCCGATCTCAAGATCACCGACCTCCGCTATACGACGATCGCCAACGGCACCGGCGCGACCAACGCCCGCAACGTCATCATCCGGATCGACACCAACCAGGGCCTCTACGGGCTTGGCGAAGTCCGCGACGGCGCCGATGCGCGTTTCGCACTCTACCTCAAGAGTCGGCTGCTCGGGCTCAACCCCTGCAACGTCGAGCTCATCTTCAAAATCATCAAACAATTCGGCGGCCATGGCCGGATGGGCGGCGGCGTCAGCGGCGTCGAGATGGCCCTCTGGGACCTCGCTGGCAAGGCGTTCAACGTTCCGGTCTGGATGCTCCTCGGCGGCCGTTACCGCGAAAAGATCCGGATGTATTGCTACATCCCGAACTCCGGCGGCGTGCCCCTGGCGGATCTCGACCTCGCGAAGTTCACCGCCGACGTGAAGCTGCGCCGCGACGTCCAGGGTTTCACCTGGTTCAAGATGCACCCCGGGATCGAGAAAATCGCCAACATCCCCGGCACCGTGGTCAACGCGAAGTTCATCCCCGGCTTCAACACCCGCGTCCGTTCCTCCCGCTCCGAGCAATACCTTTCGTATCAGAACTCCCGGCACGCCTTCACCAGCATCCAGGTCACCGACAAGGGCCTCGAGGAACTCGGGAAGTACGTCGAAACGATCCGCAATGTCGTCGGCTACGAGGTCCCGCTCTCCGCCGACCATCAGGGCCACTTCGACGTCAACACCTGCATCCGCGTGGGGAACGCGCTCGAGCGCTTCAGCCTCGCCTCGCTCGAGGACTTCCTGCCCTGGGACAGCACCGAGCAGCTCAAGATGATCACCGATGCGATCAACACGCCGACCATCACCGGCGAGGACATCTACCTGAAGGAGGAATTCCGCAAACTCTGCGACACCCGCGCCGTGGACATGGTCCAGCCCGATCTCGCCACCGCCGGCGGCATCCTCGAGACGAAGAAGATCGGCGACTATGCCGAGGAAAAGGACGTCGGGATGGTGCTGCACTTTGCCGGCACGCCCATCGGCTTCATGGCGAACGTCCACAGCGCCGCCGCCACCGAGAACGCCCTCGCCCTCGAGGTGCCCAACCAGATCGTCGACAACACCTGGTGGCCGCAGCTGGTGAAAACGACCGATGGCCGCCCGCTCTGGGCCAATGGCCAGGCCCCGGTACCCAACGACGCGCCAGGCCTCGGGATCGAGTTGAACGAGGATGTCCTCAAGGAGCATTTGCATCCCGAAGATCGCAGTTTCTTCGACCCCACGCCGCAGTGGAACGAGGTCCGATCCTACGACCGCATCTGGAGCTAAGACCTTCACGGCGGCACGCCCGCCTATCTTCTGGACGAAGCGAAGCGAAATCCTTCAACCTAGATTTTTGCGTCCCGCGAAAACCCATCTCATGAGCCTCCCCATCAAACCCGCCAAGTCCTGCGCCTTCGATCAAATCTCGTTGGGCGAAGTCATGCTCCGCCTCGATCCGGGCGAGGGCCGCATTCGCACCGCCCGCGAGTTCAAAGTCTGGGAGGGCGGCGGCGAATACAACACGTCGCGCGGCCTCCGCAAATGCTTCGGTTACAAGACCGCCGTCTGCACCGCCTTCGTGGACAATGAAATCGGCCACCTCGTCGAGGACTTCATCATGCAGGGTGGCGTCGGGACCGACTACATCAAGTGGCGCGAGGACGACGGCATCGGCCGCACCGTCCGCAACGGCCTGAACTTCACCGAGCGCGGCTTCGGCGTGCGCGGCGCCGTCGGCAATCCCGATCGCGGCAACACCGCCGCCTCGCAGCTCAAGCCCGGCGACTTCGACTGGGATCACATCTTCGGGAAGCTCGGCGTCCGCTGGTTCCACACCGGCGGCATCTTTGCCGCTCTCTCCACCTCGACCGCGGAGCTCACCGTCGAGGCCGTCAAGGCCGCCAACAAGCACGGCACCATCGTCAGTTACGATCTCAACTATCGCCCCTCGCTCTGGAAGACCATCGGCGGGCTGAAGAAGGCGCAGGAGGTCAACCGCGAGATCGCGAAGTACGTCGACGTCATGATCGGTAACGAGGAGGACTTCACCGCCTCGCTCGGCTTCGAGGTCAAGGGCGTGGATCACAATATCAGCGCGATCGAGACCGACGCCTTCAAGGCCATGATCGAGACCGCCGTGAAGGACTTCCCGAACTTCAAGGTCGCCGCCAC
>CAINHV010000384.1 GCA_903848965.1 uncultured Opitutia bacterium
CGATGCCGCCGTCACCGGAAAAGAGCCGGGCATCGAGCTGCACCAGGCCGCGCAAGCGAATCGAGCTGGCCGCATCGCCGGAAGCCAGGGTGTAGCCACGATCGTTGACCGTTACCTTGGCGGCAGTGGGTGCGGCGACGGCCGCCGCTTCCTCGGCGAGTTCGTGCTTCCGCTCGAGCACGCGCAGCTTCTGATCCAGCAGCCGAATCTGTTCCCGCAAGGCCGCGATCTCGGACGCATCGTCCGCCCGCAGAGGCGCGACCGCCCCGAACTGCAGCGCGAAGGCTGCAAGGGCTGAGCTGAGGGAGATGAGATTACGGTTTCTCATGGAACGACTGGAATGAGATTTCACGCCGACTAAATTGTGTAGTCGCCGAGAAGTTGGTGGAGGACGCCTTCGGTGGCATCGAGCCGGGGCTTCTGGGCCCGGCCGGCGAGCTGCTTGGCCACCCGGGCGGAGACGCGCGCCGGCCCGTCTCCCGCGATCTGGGAGAACGGCAGGGGCAACCCATCCCGCCGCAACTTGCGGAGCGTGACTTCAACGACGTCGGCGAGCGTGTAACGATCGAGAATCCCGGCGATGGCGTTGCGGACATCGAGCATCAGCATCCGCAGGCCGCAGTGCTCCTCATCCGGGCAAGTGCACTTCTCGTAGGCGGTCTGGCTGACACAGCGGATCGGGGCCAGCGGACCATCGATCAGCCGGACAATCTCACCGATCTTGATCGCCTTCGCCGGCTTCGCCAACTGGTAGCCGCCGAATTTTCCGCGCACGCTTTTCACGAATCCGGCCTCCTTGAGGGCTTGGATGATTTGCTCGAGAAACTTGACGGGCAGTTGTTCGCTTTCCGCCAGTTCGGAAACCTGGACCAACGTTCGCCCGACCTCGGCGGCGATGCCGAGGTTGATTAACGAGCGGAGGGCGTATTCGCCTTTCTTCGAAAGTCTCATGTCCTGTCAGGCAATCTACATTGATTCAGTAGGGATTAAAGCAAGCGTTGATTCGCAGGTTTTTCCGGTATGACACGGCCAACAAATGTCCCTCCGTTGCTACGTCATCGAGTGGCACGGGGCTCCCGACCCGTGGAAGGCATCTCGATCCTGATTCACGGGTCGGGAGACCCGTGCCACTCGAACCGGCGCGACCTCAGCTCAGAGCTTCAGCCTCAAGCCGTCGTAGGCCGCTCGGATCGTGGGCGGCAGGCTCGCGTCTAGTTCCCCGTGGTCGTTGAGATGCGTCAGATGCGTGAGCCACGAGGCCCGGGCACCCACCCGCTGCGCGGCCACCACCGCCTCCTGGATGCTCATGTGCGACGGATGCGGCAGCGGCCGCAATCCATCCAGCACCAGCGCGTCCGCCCCGCGCGCGAGCGTCATCGCCTCGGCGGTGAGGTACTTGCAGTCGGTGTAGTAGGCAAATTTCTTCCCGCTGCTTCGCTCGGTGAAGACCAGGCCGATCGTCGAGAGCGCACCATGAGGCAGGAGGGTGGCCTCGATCGTACCCTGCGGCAGCGAGAGCACCGGCGGCATCAGGATTGGCTTGAAGGCGGCATACCCCCTCGCGATCGGGCGCTCGCTCATGGCGTAGGGAAACATCGCCGCCAGCCTCCCCTGCCCTTCCTCGGTGGTGTAGACCGTCAACGCCGTCCCTTCGCGCAAATCACAGAACCGACGGAGGTCATCCATGCCGGCGATGTGATCGGCATGGCCATGAGTCAGGACAAAAATATCCAGTTGCCGGATGCGCTCCCGCAGACACTGGAGGCGAAACTCGGGTGACGCATCGACCTGGATGTGGAGGCCATCCATCTCGACATGGATGGAGGCCCGCGTGCGATGGTTGCGCGGATCCGGCGAGGCGCAGACGGTGCACCCGCAGGCGATCATGGGCACTCCCTGGGAGGTGCCGGTACCGAGAAAAATAACCTCCATGACAACAACGTGCCAGCCCGGGAAATCTTGTCGAGACGCGGGCGCGGAAGTCTCACCCAACCGCTCGCCGGAGCCGCCACGAAAGAGGAGAGCCGAGCTCCGCCGAGGCCGCTCCGGGATCGTTCGATGATCCGGCCTCGACGGAGCTCGGCCCTCCCTGGAGTCCTCGCGAAATCAGCAGCCCGCCGGGCGTGGACGAGCCCCGCCCCTACGCACGACTTCCTCGATCCTCATCGCAGGGGCGCGCCTCGTGCGCGCCCACGACGGCCCTTTGGCATGCCCAGCCTGCACCCGTCGCACGGGCACAAAAAAGGGCGCGCCCACCGGGCGCGCCCTTGAAATTCCAGCGGATGAATCCGCAGGAGACTTAGTAGTCCATGTGACCGCCGCCGCCCGGGGGATGGCCGCCGCCAGCCGATTCCTTCTTCTCCGGGATCTCGGTGATCATGCACTCGGTCGTCAGCAGGAGGCCGGCCACGGAGGCCGCATTCTGCAGCGCGGTACGGGTCACCTTCGTCGGATCGACGACGCCCGCTTTCACGAGGTCCTCGTATTCGCCGGTGGCCACATTGTAGCCGTAGTTACCCTTGCCGCTAATGACCTGGCCCACGACCACGGCACCCTCGACGCCAGCATTGGCGCAGAGCATCCGGATCGGGGACTCGATCGCACGACGCACGATCTGCGCGCCAATGGCCTCGTCACCCTCGAGCCTGAGGTTGTCGATGACCTTGCCGCAGCGCACGAGCGCCACACCGCCGCCGGCGACGATGCCTTCCTCGACCGCCGCACGGGTGGCATGGAGGGCATCTTCAACGCGGGCCTTCTTTTCCTTCATCTCAACTTCGGTGGAGGCACCGACGTTGATCACGGCGACGCCGCCGGCCAGCTTCGCGAGGCGCTCCTGGAGCTTCTCGCGATCGTAGTCGGACGTGGTCTCGTCGATCTGCCGGCGAATCTGCTTCACGCGGCCCTGGATGTCGGACGACTTGCCGCCGCCCTCGATGATGGTGGTGTTCTCCTTGTCGACCGTGATGCGCTTGGCGCGGCCGAGATCGGAGATGGTGATGTTCTCGAGCTTGATGCCGAGATCCTCGGTGATGCAGCGACCACCGGTGAGGACCGCGATGTCCTCGAGCATCGCCTTGCGGCGATCACCGAAGCCCGGGGCCTTCACGGCGCACACATTGAGCGTGCCGCGAATCTTGTTCACCACGAGGGCCGCGAGGGCCTCGCCGTCGACGTCCTCGGCAATGACCAGGAGCGGCTTGCTGCTCTTGGCCACCACCTGGAGCAGCGGCAGGAGTTCCTGCAGGCTCGAAATCTTCTTCTCGTTGATGAGCACATAGGCGTCCTCGAGGACGGCTTCCATGCTCTCCGCATTGGTCGTGAAGTAGGGCGACAGGTAGCCCTTGTCGAACTGCATGCCCTCGACGACGTCGAGCGTGGTCTCGATCGACTTCGCTTCCTCGACGGTGATGGTGCCGTCCTTGCCGACCTTGTCCATGGCCTCGGCAATGATGTTGCCGATTGCCGGATCCCAGTTGGCGGAAACGGTCGCGACCTGCCGGATTTCCTCGCGGTCGGAGACGCGCTTGGAGATCCTCACGAGCTCGGCGACAGCGACCTCGACGGCCTTGTCGATGCCGCGCTTCAGGAAGATCGGGTTCGATCCGGCGGTGACGTTCTTGAGGCCTTCCTTGTAGATGGACTCGGCGAGCACGGTGGCAGTGGTGGTACCATCGCCCGCGGCGTCGGAGGTCTTGGAAGCGACTTCCTTCACCATCTGCGCGCCCATGTTCTCATAGGGATCGGGCAGCTCGATTTCCTTGGCGACGGTGACGCCGTCCTTGGTGACGGTCGGGGAGCCGAATTTCTTGTCGATGACGACATTACGGCCCTTCGGTCCGAGGGTGACTTTGACGGCGCGCGAGAGGAGCTCGACGCCCTTGAGGATTTTCTGACGAGCGACTTCGTCGAAGATGAGTTGTTTGGCAGCCATTGTAATTTATCTTGGTTAAAAATTGTTCGTTTGGGCGACCCGTCCTCAGCCAATCACGCCGAGGATATCGTCTTCGCGGACCAGGGTGTACTTCTTCTCATCGAGCCGCACTTCAGTGCCGCCGTATTTGCTGATCAGCACGCGGTCGCCGACCTTGACTTCGAAAGGCTGGAACTTGCCCTCCTCGTTCTTCTTGCCAGTGCCGAGGGCGATAACTTTCGCCTCCTGTGGCTTTTCCTTGGCGCTATCCGGGATGATGATGCCTCCGCGGACTTGCTCTTTTTCTTCGATGTGTTCGACGAGAACACGATCACCAATGGGTTTGATTTTAACGTTGGCCATATATGGACGGGTTTGGGTTGAAGGGTGGATGTGGATTTCTATCGAGCAAAGCGCGCCGGCCAAAACGAGTTCGGCAGGCGCGCAAAGAGTTAAAGGTTACTTTTTCTTATCTTCATCGACAACCTCGAAATCGGCGTCGACGACGTCGGCATTCTTCTCGGGCCGGCCGCCAGCCGCGCCCGCGCCTGGATTGGCGGATCCGGCGTTCTCCGCCGCTCCGCCCGGGGACCCGGCGCCTGCCGCCTGGGCCGCCTTCTGCGCCTCGGCATAGATTTCGCCGCCGGCGGCGGTGAGCTTCTCCATCGCGGACTTCATCCGATCGGTGTCGTTGCTCTCGAGGTCCTTCTTGGCGTCCGCTAGCGCAACCTCGGCCTTCGACTTCACGTCGGCCGCGATCTTGTCGCCGGACTCCTTGAGGGTCTTTTCAAACTGATAGATGGCGGAATCGAGCTGGTTCCTGGCCTCGACGGCGTCCTTGCGCTTCTTGTCCTCGGCCGCGTGCAGTTCGGCGTCCTTGGTCATCTTCTCGACCTCTTCCTTGGAGAGGCCGGACGATCCCTGGATGGTGATCTTCTGGTCCTTGCCGGTGCCGAGATCCTTGGCCGAGACGTGGAGAATGCCGTTCGCGTCGATGTCGAAGGTGACCTCGATCTGCGGCAGGCCTCGTGGGGCCGGCGGAATTCCGTCGAGCCGGAAGGTGCCGAGCACCTTGTTGTCCCGGGACATCGGCCGCTCACCCTGCAGCACTACGATTTCCACCGAGGGCTGGCTGTCGCTGTAGGTGGAGAAAACCTGGGTCTTCTTGGACGGGATCGTCGTGTTGCGCGGAATCATCGCGGTCGCGACCTGGCCCGCCGTCTCGATGCCGAGCGTCAACGGCGTGACGTCGAGCAGCAGCACATCGCGGACGTCGCCCTTGAGCACGCCACCCTGAATGGCGGCGCCCACGGCGACGACTTCATCGGGATTGACGCCCTGGTGCGGCTGCTTGCCGCAAAGATTCTTCGCGATCTCGACGACCTTGGGCATGCGGGTCATGCCGCCCACGAGGACGAGCTCGTCGATCTGAGATTCCTTGAGGTCCGAGTCCTTCAGGCAGTTCTTGAACGGCGGCAGACAGCGCTGAAACAGCGAGTCACAGATCTGCTCCATCTTTGCCCGCGTGAGCTGGACGTTGAGATGCTTCGGGCCCGAGGCGTCGGCCGTGATGAACGGCAGGTTGAGATCGACCGTCGTCGTCGACGACAGCGCGATCTTGGCCTTCTCGGCCTCTTCCTTCAACCGCTGGAGCGCCATCGGATCCTGGCGGAGGTCGATGCCGTTTTCCTTTTTGAAAGTCTCGACCAGCC
>CAINHV010000385.1 GCA_903848965.1 uncultured Opitutia bacterium
CCAAGGTGCAAGGGCAAATGTCACGGACAGCCGGCTCAGTCGAACTTAGGGCCGACGGCGGACTGTGTTTGCGACCAAGGGGTGGCCGCAAAAGTGCCTAATGCGACGGAGCCGCAACCGAAGGGGACCAAGGTCGATTAAAGAGGAAGGCCGGAAAGATCGGGGAGAGGTCAATTCCACCCGCTTCCCGAATTCCGCGATGCCCGAAGTTTGGACGATTGGACCAGAGCTGAATCATCCGCAGATGACGGGTAGATTCACGCAGATGACGGAAGAATCGATCTGCGCCCATCTGCGAAATCCGCGGATGCCTCCGGACTTGTTGTGGCTTCTTGCGGCTCTCCCCGGCCTTGGATTTCTCGGGGTTTCCTGGCTTCAGGCTTCCTCATCTGGGCATTCGCCAATCCGGGCTCACGCGAATCCGCGAAGAGCGCGAGGGAACTCAAGCCATGCTCCTTATCCGCGAAATCGACGCCATCCTCGGTCCGCAGATTGCGGTTAACCCTTGGACCGGCGGCGGACCGGGGTGCCGCCATAGGGTGCCTGGGTCTCCTCGGCGACTTTGAGCGCCATCGTCTCGGCGTGGAGCAATTCCCACGGTTCGAGGCCAAAAGCCTTCGCGAGCTTTAACAGCGTCCCGAACTGGAAATTCAGTTTCCGCCCGGCTTCCAGGGCCTGGTAATGCTTGTACTTCAGACCGGCGCGTTCGGCGAACGCCTCCTGACTGAGACCGCGTTGACTTTGCTGGCACGCATCGGTCGCGGGCGCTGGATCCACTTTGCCCTCCGTCTTCGGCAAGTTACTCGGAGATCGTCCCCCTCAGACCCTTTCGCGGCTTCGCGCTTTCGCGTGAGCCGATGCAGCGGAGCGCGAGGTTCGGGAAGCGCTGGCTGCTGGGTCTTCCAGACCTGCATTTGAATCGCACCCTGAATTTGGGGGCAAACCTGACTTGCGACACTCGATCGGCACGGTAACTTTTGCCGCATGAGCTTCGCTGAAGTCATGGCCGAGTTACCCGCCCTCTCCGTAGCAGAGCGGCAATTGCTGGTGCGACGCGCGTTGGACTTGGATGAGCCGGGATTTCCGGCGGACGATGAAGCCTTGGTCACGCACCGTTTGGCCGAGCACCGCGAGAATCCGAGTTCGAGTGTGCCGTTGGAAGAAATGAAGGCGCGAATCCGATCCCGACTCGCGTCATGAACTGGCGGGTCGTGCTACGCCCCGAAGTGGAGCACGATCTTGGTGAAGCCGCCCGCTGGTACGAGTCGCGCCAGCCTGGCTTGGGAGTCGAGTTGGTGGAGGAGATCATTCACGTCTGGGAAGGACTGGCCGAGAATCCGTTACTCGGCTGCCGTCGTCATCCGACGAAGAACATCCACTGGCGGTACCCTGACCGCTTCCCCTATCGCGGCGTCTATGAAGTGCTCGAAGGCGAGCAAACGGTCGTCGTCGCAGCCATTCTTCACGCCGCGCGACATGATCGTCACTGGCAGCGAAGAGTTTGAATCCGTCGGCTGATCCCTGTCGAGGCTGTGTCGCCAATTGGGCTCTCGCGCCGCGCTAGAGAGGCAGATCCGGATCGAACAAACCACGGCGAGTGAGGTTTCTCGGGCAAGCGGTTTTTGAACCGTAAACGAGGGCCTCCTTTCCGACCCGGATTTCGGGGCGTTCGGCGTCGTGCCAGTCGTCGGTGTCGGGGCTTAAGTGCGAGGAGCGGCGGTCCAGAGACTCAGACCGCCCGCTCCTGTCCAAGGAAGCGTGACTGCGCCCAACGTGAATGCACCCACCTGCACCCTGACTCCGCGAGATCCCGACTGGCCGTCGCAGTTGGAACAACGTCTTGGCCCGGACGCCCCCCAGCAACTTCACCTGCTCGGCGCTGGGAGCATTCTGAACCAACCATTGACCGCCCTCTTCTGCTCAGCCCGCTGTCCCGGCGACGCCATCCTTCGCACTTACGATCAGGCGGCGCAGTGGCGCGATCTAGGCCGGGCCGTGGTCAGCGGCTTCCACTCCCCCATGGAAAAGGAGTGTCTTCGGATCCTGCTTCGCGGCCGGCAGCCCATCGTGCTGTGCCCGGCTCGCGAAGTACCGGGGCGAATCGCTCCTGAACTCCGGCCCGCGCTGGCCGCCGGACGGCTCCTGATTGTGACCCCTTTCTCCTCCAACGAGCGCCGTGTCACCACCGATCTGGCCGAGCGTCGAAATCTCCTCGTCGCCGCCCTCGCCTCTGAGGTGTGGTTTGCCCACGTCACACCCGGAGGCCGGATGGAACGTCTCGCCCAACGAATCGCCGCATGGGCGAAATCTGGCTGAGCACTGTTTCGCGACCGCGAGCCGATCCTCCGCGGCTCCGCGCCTAAGCGTGAGTCCAGACTCGCAGATGGAGATTCGAAAACGATCCCAGAACGGCCTCGGCGGAGCTCGGCCCTCCACCTTGGTAGCAGCTCCACGGCGCTAAGATATTTCGCAGCCGGCCCCCCGGCCTTGGATTTCTCGGGGTTTCCTGGCTTCAGGCTCCCTCATCTGGGCATTCGCCAATCCGGGCTCACGCGGAGCCGCGAAGGGCGCGAAGGACGACC
>CAINHV010000386.1 GCA_903848965.1 uncultured Opitutia bacterium
CCTCACCGAGCGCCAGCAGCAGGTCCTCGATTTCATTCACGGCTATCACCGTGAGCACGGCGTATCTCCCTCGCTGCGGGAAATCCAGGCCCACTTCGGTCTCGCCAGCCCCTTCGGCATCAAGCGCCACGTCGATGCCCTTACCCAGAAAGGCGCGCTCCGCCGCCTCGACGGCAAGGCGCGTGGTCTGTTGCCACAGTCCCACCCTCGCCGTGGCGCACTAGCCGAGATCCCTCTCTACGGCACCATCCCCGCCGGCCTCCCCACCGAGACCGTCCAGGAGCCCGACAGCTACATCTCGGTCGACACCATCTCCCTCGGCGTCCGGCCCAACGCCAAGCTCTTCGCCCTCCGCGTCCGGGGCGACTCCATGGTCAACGCGAGCATTCTCGACGGCGATGTAGTGTTCCTGACTCCACGCGAACCGCACGAGGAGGACATCGTTGCCGCCCTGATCGACGGCGAATCCACCCTCAAGCGTTACCTCGTCCAGCGCGGCCGGCCCTTTCTTCGGGCCGAGAATCCACGTTATCCCGACCTCGTCCCAGTCACTGAGCTCATCATCCAAGGGGTGATGGTCGGACTGTTGCGGACCCACGCTTAGTTTTTAGGGGGGTGGCGGCGGTGCTGTTCGCACGGTTTCCAAGGGGGCCAAAGGGACCCAAAGTACCGAAATGACCAAAGCGAACGGTGGTCGCATGGCTGCTCCGAAATCGAAAATTAAAAATCTAAAATCAAAAATTTCCATGACGTCCCGCCGCACCCTGCGTTTCACGCTGCTCGATCTTCATGCCACCGGCCTGGTGCAGGTGTTTCGGCGACATTCCATTTTCCGTCTCTGGGCCCCGCTGCGTGAAATCGGGTCCACTCGCTGGGATCGCACCGGCTAGGCCCGGCCAAATCCACGTCAGCGTCCGCGCGCGTCCCGACTCGTCCCCCCGCGCTGCGCTCCGGCTTCCGTCGTCGTCCGCTCTCCGTCCTATGGCCGTGCCCGAAAAGCTGGCGGCGCTCCGGCATCTGCTCGCCGAGCGCTTCCCGACCGCGCCTCGCGCCGCCTCCCGCCTCCTCGCCACCGGGATCTCGGCCGTCGATGCGGCGACCGGCGGACTGCCCTTCGGCGCCATCACAGAGCTCGTCTGCACCGCGCCGAGTTGCGGGAGCCATCTCTTCCTCCAGCAACTCCTGATCGCCACCCGGCGCGAGCGGCTCCGCGTCGCGCTGATCGATCGTTCCGACAGTTTTGATCCCGATTCCTGTCCCGCCGATCTGCTCGCCCACCTTCTCTGGGTGCGATGCCTGGCCACGGCGCTCGCGCTCCAGGCGACCGACCTCCTCGCCCGCGATGCCAACCTCGGCCTGGTTTTTCTCGATCTCCGGCGCGCCCCGGAAGCCGATCTGCGCCGCATCCCCGGCCCGCATTGGTACCGGCTCCAACGGGCCATCGAACCCGCCGATCTCGCGCTCGTCATCGCCACGCCCCGGGCCTCCGTGCCGAGCGCGCAGCTTCGCTTCTGTCTCGCCGTCTCGCACGCCCCGACCGGATTCGCCGTGGAGCGCCCCGTCCTCGCCACCGAACTCTCGCCCGCGTTGCAACGCCAGCGCCTGCCCGTCCTCGCCGCCGGTTAAAACTCCGGGCGTCCGTGTTCGCCGTCCTCCACATCGCAGACTTCGCGCTGCACGCCGTGCTGCGCACTGCGCCCGGTCCGACCGGCCAGCCGGCCGCGCTCTTCACCGCGATCGGCCAGAAATCCGTCGTCGTCGCGACCAACCCCGCCGCGCGCGCTGCCGGCGTTGAGACCGGCATGAGTGCACCGCAGGCCGTCGCCCGCTGCCCATCGCTCGTTATTCGTGCGCCGCAGGTCTCGGCCGAGATCGAGGCACGCGCCGCCCTCTTCGCCATCGGTTTCACGCTCTCGCCCACCATCGAGGATACCGGCCCTGGCACCTGCACCCTGGATGTCCGGGGCTGGGCACCCGCGAAGATCCCCGTCGCCGCCGCGACCGCGGTCGCCGAACTCGGCCGGCTCGGCCTCCCGGCGAGTGCCGGGATCGCGACCACTCCCCTCCTCGCGTGGTACGCCGCGAAACGGGCCTCGCTCCCTTCGCCCGATTCGACTCATCCCGGGGTGGTCGTCGTCACCGCTCCCGCCTCGTTTCTCGCACCTCTGCCTCTCGCCTCCGCCTATCCGGGTCCGGAACTGTCGGCCGTGTTCGAACGCTGGGGCCTGCGCACGCTCGGCGATCTGACGGCCCTGCCCCGCGACGACATCGTCCGGCGTTTCGGCGCCGCGGGGCTCGCGGTGTGGACCCGCGCCGCCGGCGGGGCCGCGCGGCCGCTGCACCCCGTGGTCCTCCCCCGGACGTTTGCCGCGACGATGACCTTCGATCACGAAGTCGAAACGCTCGAGCCGCTGCTCTTCATTCTCCGGCGCCTGCTCGATCGTCTCAGCCTCGAGTTGATCGCCGCGCAGCACGTGGCCGCCGAACTCGAGCTGGCGCTTCGGTTCGAGGATGAAACCGAGACGGCCCATCAGTTCCGGCTGCCGGATCCGACCGCCGACAGTGAGATTCTCTTTCGCGCCCTTCACACGCGGCTCGAATCGTTGCGCACGGCGACCGGTATCACCGGCGTGGATCTGCGCATCGTTCCCACCCGACCGCTCGTCCGCCAGCAGGGGCTCTTCGAAACCGGCCTGCGCGATCCCCATGGTTTCGCCGAGACCCTCGCCCGCCTCGCGGCGCTCGTCGGATCCGATTGCGTCGGCACCCCGCAACGCGAGGACACGCATCAGCCCGACGCCGTGCGGCTGGTCGCCCCCGCGTCCGTGCTTCCCCCGCCCGCCGAGCCGCCGCTGCATGCGCCGCTCGGTCCTCCCCTGCGACGGTTCCGGCCACCGGTGCCCGCGCAACTTGAGTTCACCGGCGACCGGCCCACCTATCTCTGGACCCCCGAGGTCCACGGCGAAATTGTTTACCAAAGCCGCCCCTGGCACCGCAGCGGAGGCTGGTGGCAACCCGATCTCACCTGGAGCCGGATTGAATGGGACATCGGCCTCGCCCCCGGCGGACTTTACCGGCTCCTCCGTCGCGGCGGGAGCTACTTCCTCGAGGGGGAATATGACTGAAGCCTAGGCCCAACATGTCGAACAGGTCCTATAGCGAACTCCATGCCCGGAGCGCCTTCAGCTTCCTGCGGGGGACCTCGACGCCCGAGGCCCTGGCCGGCCGCGCGGCCGAACTCGAACTGCCCGCGGTCGCCCTCCTCGATCGCGACGGAGTCTACGGCGCACCGCGGTTTCATGTCCCGGCCCGCGAACACGGCCTCCGCGCCCGCCTCGGCGCCGAGCTGACGCTCGCGGATGGCACTGTCCTGCCGCTGCTCGTGGCCAGCCGCACGGGCTACCAGAATCTCTGCCAGCTCATCACCGAGGCGAAGTCGGTCGAGCGCGGCGACGCTCCGCCCCGGGCCGGATCCTCCGAGGGTGATTCGCCCCCCGGGGATCTCCCGGCTCGCGCCCGCGAGCGCAAACGCCCCTGTCTCGCTACGTGGACGGAACTCGCCCGCTACGCCGAAGGCCTGATCGCATTGACCGGTGACGAGGAGGGCCCGGTCCGTCACGCCTGGCGCACCACCGGTGGCGCAGCGGCCGGGGCGGCGCTGCAAAAGATCCTCGGCGTTTTCGGCCCCGATCGCGTGCACGTCGAGCTGCAGCGCCACCGCATCCGCGGCGAGGACCGCGAAGTCCAGTTCCTCGTCGATCTCGCTGCCGCGCACCGGCTGCCGATCCTTGCCACGGGCGGCGTGAATTACGCGACGCCGGCCGGGCGCGCCACGGCCGACGTGTTCACCTGCCTGCGCGAGCACACCACCCTCGATGCCGCGGGACGCCGGCTGGCGGAAAACTCCGGCCGGCACCTGAAGTCGGCGCGCCAGATGGAGGAACTGTTTCGGGATTTGCCCGCCGCGCTCGAGAACTCGCTCCGGCTCGAGCAGCAACTGACGTTCACGCTCGAGGATCTGGGCTACCGCTTCCCGGATTTTCCCGTCCCCGCCGGACAAACGATGGACGGATTTCTCCGCGAGCAGACTTTCCGCGAGGCGCGCGAACGGATGGGCCCGGTGCCCAGCGAGTTGATGGCGCAGTTCGAACGGGAGCTCGCGTTGATCGCGCGGCTCGGTTTCTCCGGCTATTTTTTAATCGTCTGGGACATCTGCCGCTGGGCCCGCGAGCGCGGCACCCTCGTCCAGGGGCGCGGCAGCGCCGCCAACAGCGCCGTCTGCTACGCGCTCGGCATCACGGCCGTGAACCCGCGCGAGCACCGGCTGCTCTTCGATCGCTTTCTCACCGATGGGCGCAAGGGCGCCAACGGCCGGCCGTCGTGGCCCGACATCGATCTCGATCTCCCGAGCGGCCCGCTCCGCGAGGAGGTAATCCAGGAAGTTTACCGCCGCTATGCCCCGCGCGGCGCGGCCATGACCGCCAACGTCATCACGTATCGCGGCCGCAGCACCGTGAGGGAAATCGGCAAGGTTCTAGGCTTTGACGAGGATGCCCTCGATCGTTTCTCCGGGCTCTCCGCCAACGGCGATTTCCCTGATACGCTCGGCCTGCAGGAGCAGCTCAAGCTCTCCGGCATCGCGAGCAATCATCCCCGGGCCGCCGCCATGGTGGGGCTCTATCACCAGATCCGCGGCCTGCCGCGGCACCTCGGCCAGCACTCCGGCGGCATGGTCATCTGCGCCGGCCAGCTCGATCGCGTGATACCGCTCGAACCCGCGTCGATGCCCGGGCGCGTCGTCTGCCAGTGGGACAAGGACGACTGCGAGGACCTCGGGATCATCAAGGTCGATTTCCTTGGCCTCGGGATGATGGCCGTGCTCCAGGACACGCTGCACCTCTGCGCCGGGCGAGGCGGACCGACCCGGTTGAAGGATATTCCAACGCAGGACGAGGAGACCTTCGCGAGCATCCGGGTCGCCGACACCGTCGGGGTCTTCCAGATCGAGAGCCGCGCCCAGATGGCCACGCTGCCGCGCTTCAAGCCGCGCAACCTCTACGATCTCGCGATGCAGGTCGCGATCATCCGACCCGGCCCCATCACCGGTGATCTGGTGCACCCGCTCATCCGGCGCCGCGACGGACTGGAGGCCCCCGACTATATCGACCCGAGCGTCGAAGCGATCGTGAAG
>CAINHV010000387.1 GCA_903848965.1 uncultured Opitutia bacterium
AGGTGGGTGTCACCGTTGGTGGCTTTCACTTCGAACACGCCGTCGCCGATCTCGAGAACCGAGACGTCGTAGGTACCGCCGCCCAAGTCGAAGACCGCGATCTTTTCGTCCTTCTTCTTGTCGAGACCGTAGGCCAGCGAGGCCGCCGTCGGCTCGTTGATGATGCGCAGGACCTCGAGTCCGGCGATCTTGCCGGCATCCTTGGTGGCCTGGCGCTGCGAATCGTTGAAGTAAGCGGGCACCGTAATCACGGCCTGCGTGATCTTCTCGCCCAGGTACGCCTCGGCATCCGCCTTCAGCTTGGCGAGGATGAAGCCGGCGAGCTGCTGCGGCGCGAACTGCTCCGTCTTGTCGCCGACCTGCACTTCAATGTAGGCGTCGCCGTTTTTACCTTCGACGACTTTGAAGGGCATGTTCTTCACCTCTTCCTTCACTTCCGAGAACTTGCGGCCAATGAAACGCTTTGCAGAGAAAACGGTGTTGCGCGGATTGGTGACGGCTTGGCGCTTGGCGGCTTGGCCAATGACGCGCTCGCCAGATTTCGTAAAAGCGACGACCGAGGGAGTCGTGCGGGCGCCCTCGGCGTTCGGGATGACCACGGGCTCTCCGCCCTCCATGATGGCCATGCAGGAATTCGTGGTGCCAAGATCGATGCCTAAAATGCGGCTCATGATGTCGACCGTTAAGCAGTGGCTGTGCCCTCGAGTCCCTAATTGAGTTTAACCGTTGCCAGCAAACGCTTAGAAAGTTCATCGGCGGGATTTCAAGTGCAGGCGAGGCCCGTAAACCACGACAGGATGGCACACCTTTGGCGCACTTTTGGGCACGGGGGTGACAGTTGTCACAGTTGAATTCCCGGCGAACCGGCATAGGGTCAAAAAATGGAAATGGAGATCACGCTGCCGGACGCCGTGCCGGTGATGACGCTGCCAAATACCGCGTTCTTTCCGCAGGCCCTGATGCCGCTGCGGATCTTTGAGCCGCGCTATCGCCAGATGCTGCGCGACGTCCTGGCGACCAACCGACTCTTCGCCATCGCGGGTCTCAAGGCCGAGCCGGGTGACCCCTCCGACGCCTTCGAAACGCCCCACCGGGTGGCAACCGTCGGGATCGTTCGCGCCTGCCAGAAAAACGACGACGGCACATCTCATCTGCTCCTCCAGGGCCTGTGCCGGGTGGAAGTTGTGTCTATTCTCCGCGACGAACCCTACCGTCAAATCCAGGTCCGCGCCCTCGCCAGCCAGCCGGGCGCCACGAACGACGAGAACCAGGCGCTGCGCCGTGAACTCGCCCGGCTCCTCAACGTGAAGCGAAAACTGGCCGCCGCGCCGACCGACGAAATTGCGAGCTTCCTCAAGACCGTCGAGGACCCCGAAGCCTTCGTGGACATCGCCGCCTTCAGCCTCTGTGAGGATGCCCGGCTCAAGCAGACCCTGCTGGAAACCTTGGATGTACACCGGCGCCTGGAGCTGTTCCGCCGCGGGCTGCGCACGGAAATCGAGGATCTCAAATTGCGCCGCAAGCTGCAGGGCGACCTCCCGGACGATCAGATTTCGCGCAATTAGGATCCCCGGGTAGCAACGAGCGCCCGCGAGTTGACGGCGCCCAAGCCGGGATCGGGCATTGGACACCGCGAAGCACGCGAACGACGCGCGAAGATGAATGGGCTTTGTCGCCCGCGGCGTGAGCAGTGGGATGGCATCGAGCGGAGCAATGAAGAAGTCCCTGCCCTCACGGGCAGGGCTACCCCGTGAAATTGGTTGCCGATCCGCCGGCCGGTTCAATCGCAGCACCTACGCCACCGGCCGGACCAAACTGTAGATGAAGTGATCCACGCCCCCGCTCGCCACGACCTCGGCGTTTTTCAAGAGGCTGATTTGTTTGAAGCCCAGTCGCTTCACCGTGGCCTGCCCGCGGACGTTGCCGGTCGCCACGCCCACGACGATCCGATTCACGAGCAACTGCGTGAACGCATGGGTAAAAACGACCTGGCAGCACTGGGTCATGATCCCCTGACCCTGCGCCGACGGCGCCAGCCACCAACCCGGAAACCCAATGCGCGCGGCCTGATCGATTCGATTGTGCCCAATCGCGCCCACCAGCGAACCCATCGACCAAATTCCCGACTGGAACGCCCGCGTCGCCGCCCGCTCGCGCAGCGCTTCGGCGATAAATTTTCCGGAATCCGCCACCTTCAGCGTCGCATCCACCCATGGCAGCCACTCGCGCAAACTGGCCCGGTTGGCGTCCACGAGTGCGAACAGCTCCGCCGCGTGTTCCGGCTGCAGGAGCCGCAACTCGAGGCCGGGATTTATTTTATGCCGCAACATGAAAGAGTCAGGCCCCCACCTCGGCCGTAAATGCAGCCTCCACGCGCATCCCCGCCTGCAACTTCACGCCGTAGGCTCGGCGCACCACCGGATGCGATCCAAAGTATTCCTTCCACACGACATTCACCGCCCCGATTTCCCCCACCACATCCTCGAGATACAGCCGTGCCGTGCACACCGCCGAACGGTCCACGCCCGCCAGCTTCAGCAGCATATCCAGCTGCCGAAAACACTCCCGCATCTCCGCCGCCGCCCCACCCTCGACCGGCCGCGAGGCTCCATCCGGGATTCCCGTCACCACCGCCTCAAACACCCGCCCGCTGTGTACCACCGCGGAACTGATCGGAAACTGGAGATCGGAATCGATGAATTGCATCGGGCTGAACGTGAAAACCCGATCGCGGAAAGGAAACAGGATTCTCAGGGCTCCGAACCAAGCTGGAGGGCCGAGCCCTTTAACCGCGAGCTTCGCATCATCCGCGGTCCGCTGAATGCGGCTGTTGCAAGGGCGACAAGGCGCTCCCCTGCGCCCCACCCGCTCCAAAAATGGAGCCAACAGTCGGAATTGAACCGACGACCCACGCTTTACGAAAGCGTTGCTCTACCAACTGAGCTATGTTGGCCAAAATCCTGACAACAGCGCGGGAGCACTGCTGTTCGTCTCTTTACGACGGGCGGACATGGGAACCTGCCAACAGCTTCCAACTTGGCCTATCATTTCGGAGACGAGCGTGCGCAATTACGGTTTGGCCAAACGCCGTGACAAGCAATTTCGCCGGGGGCTTCGAGTTGAAGATCTCAAGTTGGGGGAACACCGGTTGAGCGAACTCCGGAGCCAAGCCGGCGTCCAGGAATCGGATCGACGACTCGCAGGCCATCAACTCGCAAAGAGATGCGCCGACCTGATCGAGTTCCCCGCCTGCTGCGGTGGCTGACTGCAGGAAGCGACTGCGGTGCGGTGGGCAGGAAATTCTTCCCCAGTCCCTTGTTCACCGCTTCCTGGCTTCAGGCTCAACTGAATCCGCCGGCTGAATTAAGCGTTCAGAACGACGAAGCGAGCGAGGCCTGCATCGCGCTTCCCAAATGCCGTTTCCCCCTCCAGCCTCGGCCCGAGTTTTCGGTCCGCCCCGCCGCGCGCGCCACGCTGACCTGTTCGCTCTTTTGACAGTTGACGCAGCCTTTCCGGCCTAGCTGATGGCACCAATCCTTCACCCAACTTTGCTTTGACCACCCCATCCATCGTCCCCGATTCCTCTCCGCCGGCGTTTCGCGCCTGGCTCGTCGTCGCCCTTCTCGCCGTCGTCGGCTGCCTCAACTACCTCGACCGCGTCATGCTCACGACGATGCGGACTTCGTTGGTCGAGGCGATTCCGATGACGGACGCCCAGTTCGGCCTGCTCACCTCGGCCTTCCTCTGGGTCTACGCCGTGGTCAGTCCGTTGGGCGGCTTCCTCTCCGACCGGATCAGCCGCACCAAGGTGATCGTGGGGAGTCTCTTCCTCTGGTCCGCCGTCACTTGGATGACCGCGCACGCGACGACTTTCAATGAACTGCTGCTGACGCGCATCCTGATGGGTGCGGGCGAGGCGTGCTACATCCCCGCGGCGCTCGCGCTCATCGCCGACTATCATCGCGGCCCCACGCGTTCCCTGGCGACCGGCCTCCACATGATCGGAATCTCGGTGGGTCAGGGCCTCGGCGGCCTGGGCGGCATCCTGGCCGAGAAGCACGACTGGACGTACGCCTTCCGGCTCTTCGGCATCATCGGCGTCGTCTACAGCGCCATCCTGATCTTCAGCCTGCGCGACCGCCCCACGACAGCGGAGGAGCGGACGGCCAAGTCCCAGTTTCGCGTCCGCTTTGGCGAGGCGGTGGTCAGTCTGTTCAGTTCCGGCTCCTACCGGCTGGCAATGGTCTTTTGGGCCCTGGCAGCGGTTTCGGGCTGGGCCGTGTTGGGCTGGCTGCCGACGTTCCTTGGCGAGCGCTTTAACCTGACCCAGGGCACCGCCGGGATGTCCGCCACCGGCTACCTGCAACCGGCCACCTGGCTCGGCCTGATTGTGGGCGGGATGTGGTCCGACTACGCCAGCCGGAGCAATCCCCGCGGGCGAATCTACGTGACGATCTTCGGCCTCTGCATTGCCGCTCCCGCCATCTTCCTCGGCGTCCATGCCACCGGCTTCTGGATGGCCATCGCGGGCTTCATGCTCTGGTCGTTCGGCGTGGCGTTCGTGAATTCGAACATGATGCCGATCCTCTGCCTGATCTCGCACGAGCGCTATCGTGCGACGGGCTACGGCATCCTGAATCTCTGCTCCTGCCTCGTCGGCGGCGCGACCATCTATCTCGGCGGCGCTCTGCGCGACGCCCAGATTCCGGTGACGCGGATCTTTGACGCCTCGGTCTTCATCCTGCTGAGCTGCTGCATCATCCTTTACCTGATTAAACCGAAGACCGCGGTCGCAACCCAAGCCTAGCGCTCATTCTGTTTCCATGCCGACTCCTTCCGCCCTCGTCCTCGTCATTGGCTGCGGCTCCATCGGTGAGCGGCATGTCCGGACGTTTCTCGCCACCGGCCGCACCAAGGTCATCGCCTGCGACACGCGTCCCGCGATCCGCCAGCAGATGACGGAGCGCTATGGCGTCGAGGTGATCGCCGACTGGACCACGGCGATCGCCGATCCCGCGTTGACCGCGGTCGTGGTCGCCACCCCGGCTCCGCTCCATGTCGCGGTGTCGACGCGTTGCCTCGAGGCCGGCCGCCACGTCCTGTGCGAGAAGCCGCTCTCACTCGATCTCGCCGGCGTGGATCAACTCATCGCCACCCGCGACAGTTCCCGGCGCTTCGCCGCCGTGGGCTACACCCTGCATTTTGTCCCCGCGCTGCAACAGGCCCGCGAATTCCTGCAAGCCGGCTCCTTCGGTCCGGTGCGCCAGGTCGCCGTCAACACCGGCCAGTATTTCCCGCAATTCCGTCCCGCCTACCGCGAAATCTACTATCGCGATCACGCGCAGGGCGGCGGCGCGATCCAGGATGCCCTCACCCACATGGCTAACGCGATCGAGTGGGTCGTGGGGCCGACGTCCCGCGTGTACTGCGACGCCGCCCATCAGGTCCTCGAGGGCGTGGAAGTGGAGGACACCGTCAACGTCGTGGCACGGAACGGCGCCACGATGGTCAACTACGCGCTGACCCAATTCCAGGCGGTCAACGAAACGCGCTGGGACTTTCACGCCGACACCGGATCGGTGCGGGTCGAACTCAATCAGCAACGCTGGGGCAGGATGGCGCGCGGCGAGACCGATTGGACCTGGACCGCGGCGCCGATCGCCGAGCGCGATCAACTCTTCGTGGCCCAGGCCAATGCCTTCCTCGACGGCTGCGAGGGCAAACCCAATCTCCTCTGCACCCTCGAAGAGGGCGCCCGCACGCTCCGCTTCAACCTCGCCGCGCTGCAGTCGTGGCGGGAAAATCGCCCGATCACCCTGTGAATCCTCCCTCCTTCCCCACCTTCTCGCTCACCGGCAAAGTCGTCGTCCTGACCGGCGGCGCCGGCATCTATGGCCGCGGCCTCGCCGCCCAATTGGCCGCCACGGGCGCCACGCTGGTCCTCGCCTCCCGCAACGTCGAGGCGCTGGAGCAAGTCGCCGCGGAGGAGCGTGCGCTGGGCCACAAAGTCCACGTGCGTTCCCTCGACCTCATGTCCGAGCCCTCGATCCTGCAGCTCCGTGACAGCGTCGTCGCGGAGTTCGGCCGCGTCGACGGCCTGATCAACAATGCGGTGTCGCGGCCGATGAAGACGGTCGATGGGCCGCTCTCCGAATGGGAGGCCTCGATGCAGGCCAATGCCACCGGGTTGTTTGCCATCACCCGGACGTTCGCGACGACGATGGCGAGCCAGGGCAGCGGCAGCATCGTGAACATCGGCTCGATCCAAGGCATGGTGGGCCCCGATTTCTCGCTGTACGAGGGCCTCAACATGAACGCGCTTCCCGACTACTTCTTCCACAAGGCGGGCATGATGAACCTCACCCGCTACTTCGCGTCGCGCTACGGTCAGCAGGGCGTGCGGGTGAACTGCCTTTCGCCGGGCGGCTTCTACACCGGCCAGCATCCGACGTTCGTGGAGCGGTACAACAAGGCCACCTTCCTGCGCCGGATGGCGGATGCGCACGACCTCGGCGGGCCGGTCATCTTCCTGCTCAGCGACGCAGCCCGCTATGTCACCGGCGTCAACCTGCCGGTGGACGGCGGTTACACGGCGCACTAGTCTGAATTTCCCCGCGCAACCGGTTCGTTCCAACCCCGCCCGCCCATGAAAGTCGCCCTCCTTGGTCTCTCCCATCCCCATGCCGGCAGCCTGCTGACCACGCTGGAGAATCTCGCTGCGGTCACGCAGATCTGCCTCTGGGACTCGGATCCCGCCGTGGTCGCAAAGCCGGATCTGCCCGCCTCGCGCAAGGCTCTCGCCCCCACGGGCGATCTCGATGCGGTCCTGGGCCAGCGCGATCTCGTCTTCGCCGTGGTCTGCGTCCGCAACGACCAGCTGGCCGCGCTCTCCCTCCGCGTCGTCACGGCCGGCAAGCACCTGATCGCGGAGAAGCCCGCGGGCCTCACCTCGGCCGAGATTACCGGCGTGCAACTCGCCGCGAATCGCGCCGGCGTGGTGGCCAGCGTGCTGTATCCGCGGCGCTTTCACCCCTGTGCAGCCGCCGCCCGCAAGCTGGCCCAATCCGGCAGCCTCGGGACGATGCTGACCGCCGAGTGCCGCTTCCTGACGACGCAGGTGAAGTTTCGGCGTCCCGAATCCTGGCTCTTTCAGCGCCGCCACGCCGGCGGCGGCATCCTGCTCTGGCTGGGCTGCCATTGCCTGGATCTCTTTCATTACATCACCGGCGATGAGATCACCGAACTGGCCGCCGTGCTGACGACGCGTTCGGGCGAAGCCATCGATGTCGAGGATTGTGCCGCCCTCGCGCTGAAGTTCCGGTCCGGCGCCGTGGGCACGTTCAATGCGGGTTACACCATGGCCTACAGCGGGCAGGGCTACCTGAATTCAGGGGGGTATGATTCGTACCTCGGTTTCAACGGCCGCGACGGCCGCATCGTCTGGCCGGATCTCGAACCCCGGCTCTACATTGAGAGCCCGCCGGCACCCGGCGGCCGCGCGCAACGCGAGGAAACGTATCCGATGCCTCCGTCGACCTCGTACGGCGGAATCGCCGGCGACGAATTCTTCCGGCTGTTCCTCGCCGCGATGCGCAAGGAAGGCCCGTCGCCCACGACCTTGCACGACGCCATCCGCACGGCGCGGATCATCGAGGCCGCCGCGGAGTCTTCCGCCAGCGGCGCATTCGTGAAGGTGAAGGCCGACACGTCCTTTCCCGCGGCGGTGTAGGGCCGGGCTCGCATCCGACCGGCCCCAAACCTCCCGCTGCTCACGCCGTGGGCTACTCAGACCGCGCAACCCTGCGCGTGAGCGCAGGGACTCGAACCATTCTGATGATCGGCGTGTAACCGTTCGCCGGCTGCTTACGCCTTCCGACCCGGAAACACCCACGTCTTGTCTGTGGAGGACTTAAACATCGCGACGACCGCTTCGACCGCCGCGCGTCCGTCCTCGCCGGTGCCCACCTGACTCGGACGGCCTTCGATCAACGAAATGAAGGCCTGCATCTGGTCGCAGTAGGCCTGCATGCGCACATCCCCGAACGCGGTGTCGGCGCCCTCGTGCTTGACCGGCGGCTGCTGCGACACGAGCCGCCAGCCTTTCTCATCCGACAGCTTCAGGTCGCCGTATGGGTCCAAGTCCAACAATCCGGTGGTGCCCACGATCCGGATCCGGAAATCCTCCCCCGGAAACGACGGCGCCGGCAGCGCCCGGCTGGAGAACAGGGAGCAAATCGCACCCGTGGAAAACTCGAGCAGGCCCAGCGTGGTATCCTCCACCGGGATGTCCGGCAGAAAGGTCCGCGTGAAAGCCGACACCGTGACGATGTCGCCGCCCGTAAACCAGCGCATCATGTCGAGCGCATGCGGCGCGCTGTTGATCAAGTGCCCGACACTCGACGGATCGTTCCACCACGCCCAATTCCCGCCGAAGCCACCGGCCTTGATCGTGCCCGCATACATCGGCATCGAGATCAGCGCGGCCAGCACCTTGCCGATCGCGCCCTCCTTGATCAGCTCGCGGGCCTTCACGTTGTTGACCCGGAAGCGCTGCTGGTAGCCGACGGCCAGCGTAAGCTTCGCGGCCTTGGCGGCCGCGATCATTTTATCGCTGTCCTCCACCGTCGTCGCCATCGGCTTTTCGACGAGGACGTGCTTGCCCTCCTGGATCGCCGCGAGCGTCTCCTGCACATGCACATGGTGCGGCGTGGTCACCACGACCGCGTCGATGTCCTTTCGGCGCACGAGCGCCTGATAGTCTGGCTCGAGGGCCATGCCGTAGCGTTCGGCGAGGCCAGGTGCGCGGCTGCCGCCGGCGACCGCGACTAACTCGGCGTTGGGCAGGCGACGAACGGCCTCCGCGTGCGTCCGACCCATGAAACCAGAACCCAGGATACCAAAACGTAGTTTTTTCATAGAGGTGCTTTATTCGGCGGCATCCGGCCGCGGCGGCGTGACGCCGAGTTCGGCGGCCACGGTGGTGAATTTTGCCCAAAGCTTCGACGGAACCGGGATGCCTTCGGCCATCCGGATCTTTTCGCAGCGCCACTCGGGCTCGCCGGCCACGAGAACCTCCTCGTAACCCGGGGCGGGCTCGGCGGCCTTCACCAGGTCGACAAACCGCCCCACCCGCGTCTCAAACTCGCCGGCCGGCAGCAGACGCTTCGGATCGAGCGCGATAAAGCAGTGACTGATCCCCAGCGGATCACCGCCGGTCCGATACACCGGCAGCTCCGTCGCCATGGCGCCGCCGCTCAGCCCGGCGGAAAGAATTTCCGCGAGCATGGCGAAGGCGGTGCCCTTGTATCCTCCGATCGGGGTCGGGGCTCCGCGCTGGGCCGCGGCCGTCTCGGTGGTGGGCTGGCCCGTCGAATCGAGAAAGCCCCACTCTTTCGGAATGGTCGCCTGATTGAGGTGCGCGGCATGGCTCAGCTTGCCCAGGGCGACTGTGGTGGTCGCCATGTCGAGCAGCCACCGGCCCGCCCCGCCGAGGGCCGGCACGGCGACACACAGCGGATTGGTGCCAAGGATGGCCGTCTTGCCCTGCCAGGGAGCGACCGCGGGACAGGCATTGCTGGTGACGATTGCCAGAAAACCGGCCCGCGCCAGTTTCTCTCCCCACCAGGCCCCCGCGCCAAAGTGATTCGAATGATTGGTCACCACGACCGAGATGCCCATGGCCTTGGCGATTCGGATCGAGTGATCCGTGCACTGATCCGCCACGACCTGCCCGAGTCCGTTCTCCCCGTCGTAGCGGAGGAAGACGCCATCCTCGCGCACGACGCGCCCGGCCGCCGGAACGTTGATGCCTCCCGCCCGAAGTTGCTGGATGTACACCAGCAACATCTGGATGCCATGCGAGTCGACGCCGCGCAGGTTAGCCGCGACCAGCGAGTCGCCGACGATTTGGGCGTGCGCCTCGGAGGTCCCGAGGCTGGTTAGGAGCTGGCGGCAAAACAGCCGCAACGACTCGGCTGGAAAGGTCACGGTGAGGGATTCAGGGGAGGATTGCACGGGAGGTCAGGTGGCCGGAATGAGTTGCGGGGCGCCGGCATCGCGTTTCTTGAGCGAGACATTGACGAGCCAGAGGAGTAATCCGCAGGTGAAGACGCCGGCGGCCGTCAGCATAATAATCGAAGTGACACCAATCTTCGCGTCCCGGAGTGCACCGACTCCGTAGACGGCGATTCCGCCAAAGACGGCCGTGCAACAATTCATGATGCCGACCGAGGTCGCACGATAACGGGCATCAACGACGAGACAGATAATCGGCATGTTATTGGCGCCAAGGAAGCCCATGGCCAGCCCCCACATCCCCAAGCCCAACAAAGTGAGGCTGATGGAGGGAAACCAGCCGGTGGCGACGAAAACGGGCGTGGAAACCATGACCGCGACGGCCGGAATGATAATCCGGGCGCGGGGGTTCGCGCGGCTCCAGCGATCCGACCAAAAACCGCCGATCAACAACCCGGTCATCTGGAGGCCGTAAAGCAAACCGAGCGATGAAAACCCGGCCGTGCTCTGTGCCATCGAAAACTGCTCCCGCATCAGGGTAGGAATCCAGCCGATGATGATCCAACTCACGCCACCCTGCACGGCCTGACACGCCAGGAAGAAGTAGTAGGGTCCGGGCCGGGCCAGGCTGCGCAGCGCGTCAACCAGCCGAATCTTCTCAGCGGGACTGGCTGCGTCCATCGAACCACGGTATTCCCGCGGAGGATCCCGCAGGAAGAAAAAGAGCAGGACCGCGAGGGCCAGATTGGGAATGCCGATATAGAGATACGCATCGCTCCAGCCGTATTTCTCCGCCAGCCATCCGCCCAAGCCACCGATCGTGGATCCGAACACCAGGCCGGTCAGGTGAATCCCGCCGGCCAAGGCGCGGGTCGGACCGAGATGAAAATCCACGATCATCGCCACTGCCGCCGGAATGTAGAAGGCCTGGCTCAAGCCCAGCAGCGCCCGCAGGATCAAAAACGGCCCAAACGACTCAACCTGGGCGGTGATGATCGTAATGGACGACCACAGCACCACGCTGCCAATCACCACCAGGCGCCGGCTGAAGCGATCCGCGAGGAACCCGCCAAACGGGCTTACCGCCGCGTAAAACCATAGGAACGCCGTCGTGAGCATCCCGAACTGGGCATCGGTCATCGGGATATCCTCGATGATCGACCCACGCATCGTCGTGATCGTCGTACGCGTGAGGTAGTTCGATCCTCCGGCGAACCACAGCAACGCCACGGCCGTCCACGCCGTCAAGGGGAGCGTCGAATAGATGGCTGGGGTGGTGTGGGGCGATGATGGCTGGGGCACTGAGGATCAGGTCACTGGACGTTACTCGACCCGCGCGTGGCTGACCGGGTGAGACAGCGAGCACGACTGGCCACGGCTGGCCGGACCGTTCGGAAGGGGCAAAAAGAAACGCCGGCCAGCGTCGCGAGAGGCGATGCCAGCCGGCGTTGAAACTAGAAACCGAGCCGACTTAGAATGCGTAGGACACGCGGAAACTGAAGGTGCGGGGATCGACGATGTCCGCGAGACCGACGCCCTGGGCGCCAACCGCGTAGACCTTGTCGAGGACGTTCGCGCAGTCGACACGCACGGTCCAGTTCTTGTTCACTTCATACTCGGCGAACATATTCAGGAGGACTTCCTGCTTCAGCTTGAAGATGCTGGCGCCACTGCTGTTCTTCGGGAGGGCCGCGTTACCAGGAAGAGTCATGCCTGACATCGTGAACCACTTGCCGCCCGCTTTCTGCGCGCCGCCGCCGACCGCAAAGCCCTTGAGTCCACCGGTGGCGTTGAAGTCATACCGGCTGAAGAGACTCCAGGAGTTCTCGACGGTCGCGGCAACCGGGTTGCCGTTGAAATCATGGACGGTGCCATTGTAGGCGGAGCCGACAATCTGCAGGCCAGGGATCGGGGCGAGCGCCAGGGAGGCGTCCCAACCCTTGGACACGGTGTCACCAATCGGAATGTAGTAATTGAGGCCGGCCACGTTAACCGCCGGGAAAGCCGCCAGCACCGTCTGGTTGGTGAGCTTCATGTCGTAGAAGGCCACCGAAACTGAAACCTTGCCCTCGAAGAAGCTGGTCTTGATGCCAATTTCCTTGGCCTCGCCCACAATGGGAGGCAACGGAGCGTTGTTGATATCCGTGCCAATGTTGGGATTGAAGGTCGTGGAGTCGGAAAAATAGACCGAAACGTCCTTCGTAATCTTGCCGACGATCGCGTAGCGGTGCAGGATCTCGGTGTCACGTTTATTGGTTGAGACGAAGGGATTCCGGAGCGCCAGATTAGGGATGGAAACCGACTCGATGTAGGAGTAAGTGCCTCCTGCCGCGACGATCACGCGATCCTTGATGAGATCAGCGGTCTGCATGAAGTAACCGTTTTTGACGAGCTGACGGGAACCCGATCCAATGTTCGGGCCATCTTTATAGTCGTGGTACTGTGGCAACACGATGCTCTCGATCGCCTGGGCATTCCCGATCGGAATGGTCAGCGCCGCATTGCCCGGGATATGATAGGTCGACACATTACCCGGGTAGCCCGCGGTGTTGGCTGAACTCGCGATGAGAAACTTACTTTCGCCCGTGGCGTCGCGCAAGTTGAAGCCAAACGCGGAGGACATCGGCAGGCCGGCGAGCGAATACTTGCCGGATACGTCGGTCTGAACATCGAGGGAGTAGTTATCGCCGCTGTTCCGGCGGATCGCGTAGGTCATCGTGTTGTTGTTCCAGTTGACGCCCGTCGGGAAGGCCGTCGAGCCATGACGCCGCGCCTTGAGCCAGTAAACCTGCGACTTCACCTGCCACGAGGACGAGATGCGCTGCGTCCAGCTCAGGCGGATGTCGCCAACCTGATTCCGGTCGTCGTTGTTCTTGGGGCTGTTTTGATTGCGGTGACCAAGTCCGGTATAAACGCCGCCGTCAGGAGTCAGGATGCCGGTGCCGCCGGGGAGATACTTAAAGGTGACGATCCCGTACTGGAGAGTGACATTCGTGTCCTTCCAGTCAAACGCTAGGCTCGGGTGAACCGCGAAGCGGTCATCCTTGGAATTGTAGAGCGGACCTTGGCCTTGTTGGAATTTGGCGGCCACTCGATAGGTAAACTTAGCTTCGCCGATGTTGGCCAGCGGCTGATTGGTGTCCAAGGAGAACGTCGACCGGCCCCATTGCTGCATGCCGAATTCCAGCAAAGTCTGGGAGCGACCAGCCAAAGGCTTTTTGGAGGTCTGGAGCACCAACCCACCGAGGGAGGCGAGCGGATAAAGCGCCTGCTGCGGCCCCTTAATCACTTGATAGGTGTCCACGTTGGTGTTGTCCGAGACACCGATACCCGTACCCTGCGGCACTTCGTCCATGTACGGATTACCGACGCGATTGCCGCGCGACATGATGGCCGGCCCGCGATAGAAGGGGACGAGACCGGCGTAAGAGAGAACGTCGGAGGCGTTACCGGAATTAATGTCCCTGATCATGTCGCTCGTCAGAACGATAATCTGCGCGGGCAGATTCATCAGCGACTCGGAGGTCTTGAGCGCCGACGCGGAATTACCCGGGCTGTAGCCCTGGCCCTGCGTAGTACGCACTTCGAAGGCCGACATGATGGTGACGTCGCCAGACGCCGCCGCGCTCGGGGCCGCGGGCGCTTGGGCACTCATTACGAATGGGGAGGCGAGCGCCCCCGCCATGATTACTGCACTCAGACGCAGTGACGCGTCGAATATCTTGGAACAGGTCATGCGTAGGAGTCTCGACAGCAAGCACCGCAGCTAAAGCGTCGATTAGCTGGCAATTAAACTGACACGTGTACGACCCCCCTTGCAGCCGCACCCTTGCGACGGTAACCTGATGCAGGGCGGGCGCTTGCCGCCGGGCCCAGCCATGGGAGTGGCGCCGGTCTCTGACTGGCGCTACGGCTGCAATCGGGTGCCTGAGCTGTGAAAGATCCGGGTTAGGCCGGCCGTGGCGAATGACGCCCACGGCGGGAGCCTGGTTACGGCTGCCGAAACTCCGACCACGGCTTGAGTCCAGACCGCGGCGCCACCTTTGGGTTCACCGGAAACGGCGGCCAGTACCCGGTGAGGGCAGCCGAAACCGACTCCACCACCGTGCGCCGCACATGTTTCATCGAGTCCACCGAATCCGCGCCGGTGTGCGGCGTCAGGATGACTTGATCAAAATCGCGCAAGGGGCTCGAGGCCGGCAGCGGTTCCTCCGCGACCACGTCGAGGGCGGCGCCCCCAATCCATTTTTCCCGCAGCGCCCGGATGAGCGCCTCCTGGTCCACCACCGGACCGCGACTCGTGTTCACGACGATGGCCGTCGGCTTCATGGACCGAAAGGCCGTCTCGCCGATCAAGCCGCGCGTCTCGGCCCCGAGCGGAACATGAATCGATATCAGGTCGGACTCCCTTAGAAGTTGGTCCAAGGGAACGATTTCAATTCCTCCCTCGGCAGTCGGGCCGGCCACATAGGGATCCGCTGCGAGGATCCGCATTTGAAATCCAGCCATCTTGCGAGCCGTCGCCCGGGCAATCCGCCCCAGGCCGACCAGTCCAAGCGTCAGCTGGCTGACCCGGCGGAGTGGCTGAGCCTTCGTAAAACCGGCCCATTCGCCCCGTCGCACAAAACGGTCCATCGACATCACCTTCCGCGCACTGGCGAGCAGGAGCGCCACGGCGTGATCCGACACCTCCTCGGTGCAATAGTCCGCGGCATTGGCCACGACGATGCCGGCCGCGGTGGCCGCCCCGACATCAATATTGTCCACCCCCACGGCGTACTTCGCGATCACCTGGCAGCGCGGCAACGCGGCAATCACCCGCGCGGTCATCGGCGTCTTCGCGCCTTCCAAAATCACCGCGTCCGCGTCGGCGCACGCCCGAATGATCTCGTCCTCGGTCACCGCTTTCCGCGGCACCAGTTCAATCCCGGCGGCGGCGAGCCGCTCGGTCTCGAACGAGTAGTCGAAATTACAGTCAATATTGACGGCCAGGAAGCGGGGATTCATGCGGCGAAGAAAAGAAGGTTGAGAGAAATGGAGGTGGCTGGGGTCGGGACGATGGGATCGGGCCTGCCAGAGAAAAGTCCCGAGCACGTGTCATCGCTGGTGGCACGTTCCGCGGTTCGTCAGCGGGCAACGGCGCGAACGGCCGCCGCAAAGGCCGCAAAATCGTCCACCAACGGCGCCCCATCTGTGCCCACGAGTCGCACGAGGGACTTTTCGTCCTTGAATCCCGTGCCCGTCACGAGGCAGACGACGGGTTCGTCGGCCGGCAGCTCGCCGCGAGCGACGGCCGCCGCGACGCCAGCGATCGCGACGGCACCCGCGGGTTCGCAGAACACGCCTTCCTCGCGAGCCAATCGCGCCTGCCATTCCCAAGCCTGCGCATCGGTGATGACGTGCCCCTGGCCGCCGGAGCGGCGACACGCGGCGATCACGTGGTCGCCATCGAGGACGCCCCCCACTTGCAGCCCACTCACCGCGGTCTTGGATTCGACGGCGACAGCCCCGGTCCGGCCCTGCCGCAGCGCCGTGGCCATCGTATCATTACCTTCGGGCTGGACACAGTGGACATGACCCTGGCCCTGCCAGCCCTGCCGCTCGACGAGTTGTTCGAACCCGCGGGCGACCGCCAGGGTCAGCCCGCCGCCGCCGGCGGGGCTGAAGACATGGATCGATTTCGGTCCGAGGACCTCGGCGATCTCGAAACTGATCGTCATCACTCCCGCCATGCCACGCGGAGAGAAAGCATAGGCGCTGATCTCCAGACCGGCACCCATTTCCGCAGCGAGGCCCTTCAGTCCTTCCATCACGCGCCCGCTGAGTTCGGGCGAGGAACCGAAATTGCGGATCCGGATCAGGTGCGCCCCATGCGCCAGCATCTGGCGAAGTTTGCCCTCCGGCGCTCCCTCCACGATGGCGAGAAAGCACGGCATTCCTGCGCGGGCACAGTAAGCCGCGAGAGCAGCCCCGGTGTTGCCGCTCGAGGTGCCCAGACAGACTTTCTTTCCATCCTTCACGAGATGGCTGACGGCCGACGCGGCAAAGCGATCCTTGTACGAGCCGCTCGGATTGGCGCCCTCGTACTTGAACCACAACTGGCTCAACCCGAGCTGCGGACCGATCTTCGTCGAGCGGATGAGCGGCGTGCCGCCCTCGCCCAGCGTGACCACGGAGCCCTCGGGGGCACCCCACCAGGCGGAATATTTCCAATGATTCATAAATGTTGGCTCAGGTCCAGGGTCCCTCGGACTTCTTGACGAATCCCGTGTGCATCACCGTCGAAAGTTCGCCCCGGGCCGGCACCATGGGCAGTTGTCCGGCCCGCAGCAAATCCGCGAACCGCCCAACCGGGGAGGAACTTGGCTGCAGCGTGATGATATGCCCTTCGCCCCACAATGGGTAACAATTGGGTCCGCCACCGCGGCACCACGACCAGGCCTCGGGGAAGGTCGCCAGGTCCCATTGCAGCGAAAATCCAAGTCCGCGCCGCTCGTTCCAGATGCATCCCCAGCCCGCCTCGAAGTCGCGAAGTTGCACCGAATGGTCCCGACCGCTGCCCGCGGGGGGCACGATGCTGCAGTCGCGCATCGCGCCGCCAATCCGCTCCGGGACATGAGGCCATTTCCCGACGTAGCCGGCCTGCAGTTGAATCGACTCGGGCTGGTCCACCTTGAACACCGCCACGGACTTCGCCGGGGTGATGAGCTGCGCGCCGTCGAGCAGCGGGCCGCCAAAGGTCGGATGCTGCAGCCAGGCGACCGGCAGCGCTTCCGCGCTCCGATTCTGGACCGTCTCGCGCCATTCCATCAGCGCGCTGCCTGCCCGGAGCGTCAGCTCGCGGACATAGACAAGCGGCGTCCGGACGGACGGCCCGTGCATCGTGACCGTGAGGGCCTTCGCCGTGCGCCGGATCTCGGTGACGTACCAAGGCACGGCCCGCAGTTCACCATGCGTGCCGAGCGGCGCCCCGAAGTAATCGCAGGCGAAGAAACCGTTCGGAATCGAGACGTACCAGCTGCCGTCCATGACATCGAAGAGATCGCTCCCCGCCCCCATCGGCTGATCGAGGACGCGCGTCCGCGGCGGCTGTCCGTAGGGATTGCGCCACATGATATCGATGCCGGTGGCCCGGTCGACATACGAGGTGATCGCCCCGCCCTGCTCCGGACACACCTCGACGCGGCAAAGGGAATTCTCGAGGACGAGGAGCCGGCGTTCCGGGGTCTGCCGCCAGCGCGCAACTGGTCTGCTCAGCTTGCCGGTGTTCCGCGTTTGCGCCGCGGAGCGACGCGCCTTGGGTTGAAGTTTCGAACGTTTGATTGGTTTCGCCATGGCAAAAAAAATTAGTCCGCTGCTCGTCGACCTAGCTGCCCTGCCGCCGGGCTTTCACCGCCGCCGCTTCGCGCGGGATGGCGTGGGCTTCGAGGCCTTCATTTGGCGCGGCGGACCCGGTCCGGTCCTGCTGGTCAACGGCGCCACCCACGGCGACGAATACGAGGGGCCCACCCTTCTGCAACAGTGGGTGCAACGCTGGAAGCCGCGCACGCTGCGCGGGACGGTGGTGCTGGTTCCCGTGCTGAACGAAGTCGCATTTTTTGCCGGCGCCCGCTGCCGGCCGGACGATGGCGCCAATCTGGCGCGTAGTTTCCCCGGCAACCGCCGCGGCACGCCCACGAGCCGGCTGGCCCGGCTGTTCAACGACGAGTTGCTCGCGCAGGCCACCCACTACGCCGATTTCCACAGCGCCGGGGTCGCGAACCGCCTTCAGCCCTGGG
The DNA here is from genome assembly GCA_903848965.1 of uncultured Opitutia bacterium. Classification (GTDB taxonomy): domain Bacteria; phylum Verrucomicrobiota; class Verrucomicrobiia; order Opitutales; family Opitutaceae; genus ER46. The sequence continues at coordinate 17,793 of CAINHV010000387.1, forward strand.
TCGGCTACGTCGTCGGCATCGACCAGGCGATGGAGCGGACGCAACACGCCATGGCAGCGTGCTTCGATCGCTTCTGGTGCTGGTCGGGGCCCTTCCTTCCCGGTCGCACGCTGAGCGCGGCGGCGGAGCGACGGATTCCCGCCATCTACACGGAATGCCGGGGCGAAGGCGACGTGGAGCCTGCCGATCTCGCGGCGCTCGATCTTGGTCTGCGCCGGATGTTGATCACGCTTGGGCTCGTGCCCGGCGCGAAGCCGAAGCTGCGCCCGCAGGTCACGCGTATCACGCGCAACACGAAGGAAACTCACCTGCAGATCCACCATCAGGCGGAGTTCGACGGGCTCTTCATTCCGCAAATCAAGCTGGGAGCCCGCGTCCGCCGCGGTGCCCCGCTGGGCCAGTTGGTGTCGCTGACCGGCCATCCGTCGATCATTCGCGCCGAGCATGCGGGCCGCATCGTCGTGCTGCGGGTGCAGCGATCCGTCCGCAAGGGCGATGCCCTCGCCGTCCTGTCGCCCGTCTAAGGAACAGGCCTTCACGCCAGGAGCCCGCCGTCGACCAGCCAGGTCGAGCCGGTGACATAGCGGGCGCCCGGGCTGCAGAGAAAGACGACGACGGATCCGACATCGTCCGGCACGCCCTCGCCGAGGGGAATCATCCCCGCGACATCGGACTTCAATCCGCGGACGGCGAGTTCCTGGGCAAGCTCCTCGTTGCGTCCAGTATAGATTGCGCCGGGTGCGACGGCCACGACCCGGATATTGTCGACCGCGAGATCCTTGGCCAGCGACTGCGTCAACGACGTCACCGCCGCTTTGCTCGCCGCGTAAATCATGGCTCCGCGCTGGGGCCGGAAGGCATTGATGGAGGAGATGCTGACAATGACGCCCCCGCCGGCCTTCCGGAGGTGGGGAACGACGGCTTGGGAGCAGAACAGCAGCCCGCGCACGTTGACGTTGAAGATGTGATCGACGTAGGCCTCGTCGATTTCCTCGATGGGACGGGTGACACCGGGCCCGGTCACGGCCGCATTGTTCACCAGTACATCCACGCCTCCGAGCCGGACCGCCGCCTCGTTGATGAACTCCCGGCACGACTTCGGCTGTGCGAGATCGAGCGGCAGCGCGATGACGCGTGGGCCGTATTTTTCGATCAACGGAGCGGCCACTGCCGGATCCGGCTGACCAACGACGACCGTAGCCCCCTGGGCCAGGAATCCCTCAGTGATGGCGCGCCCAATGTTTGTTGCGCCTCCCGTGACAATAATACGCCGCGTTGGAACCATTTTATTTCCTCCGAATGCTAGGGCGCGCGTTCCCGCTCGAACTAGCTCTAACTTCTGGTAAGGCTTTGTGAGCAGTTCACAAGCAATGCTCGAAATTCCGCGCCGGATATCCCTCTCATCGCAAATCGCCGCTGCCATCCGCAAAGGGATCGAGGATGGCGTCTGGGAGGGCTCCTTGCCCGGTGAGCGTCGCCTCTGCGAACTCTTCCAGGCCAGCCGGCCCACCGTGCACAGCGCGCTGCGCCTCCTGGCCAAGGAGGGCTGGTTCGACATCCGCCCCGGCCGGCGCAACCAGCTTCGCGCCACAACCCCTCGTCGGACCCGCCGGCCGCCGGGGCGCAGCGTCGGGATCATCCTGCATGAGCCTTTTTCGCACCTCGGCTCGATTCTCACCCAGGGCTTGAACGAGATGCGGGTGCACCTTGCCGAGCAGGGTTTCACCACCGAAGTCTACGTGTGCCCGGTCCACACGCCGCGCGCGCAGATGCGCGGCCTCGAGGCCTTCGTCCAACAGTCCCGGATTTCGTGCTGCGTGCTCGTCTCGACCAGCCGGGCCGTGCAGCGGTGGTTCAGCGAAAACTCGATCCCGGCCCTCGTGCTCGGCTCCTGTCATCCCTCCGTGCGGCTGCCATCCTTGGACGTGGACTATCGCGCGGTCTGCCGGCACGCGGCCGGAATTTTCCTGCGCCAGGGCCATCGGCACCTCGCACTGGTGGTGCCGGATTTTGGCACGGCGGGCGACCTCGCGAGCGAGGAGAGCTTCAAGCAGGCGATCGAGCAGCACAACGACAGCGCCCGCGCGTCCGTCATCCGGCACAACGGCACGGCCCGGAGCATCAGCTCGAAACTGGATGCACTCTTCGAATCGACCCAGCCGCCGACCGCGCTGCTGGTCGCACGCACGCCGTACGTCTTCGCCGTGATCATGCATCTCCTGAACCGCGGCCTCGGCGTGCCCGACCCCGTCTCGCTCATCGCCCGCGACTCGGACGTGATGTTCGATCAAGTGAATCCGCCGCTCGCCCACTACGCCTTCAAGAGCGACGCCTACGTTCGCCGGCTGTGCCGCCTGATGCTGCAGATGCTTAACGAGCGGCTGTCACCGAAACCCATTCTCATCGTGCCCAAGTTCGTCGCCGGCCGAACCGTACAGCCGGGGCCGGCGGGCACCGGCTGAGTCTCAGCCGGAGATCCAGAGGGAAACCGCGAAGCCCGATCTCGCAGGGGCGCAGACTTGCTGCGCCCTTCCTCCGGTTCGGAATGCTATTCGCGGGCGCAGTCGCTCCACCGGCCCGGGACCCTGAGCTCGTCGAACGGGCAAGACTGCGCCCCTCCAGGATCGCCTTGAATTGGAAGCGCGAGGATTTCAGAGGATTGGAACAGGAAGGCCGGGAAGTTCGGAAGGGAATGACTTGCCCAGCTTCCCGACCTCCCCGGCCTTCCTGTTCAGACCTATTCCACCCCGCGATGACCTTCGCGCCTCTTCGCCACCTTAGTGGTTCAACCGCCTAGTTCCATCTCAGCCGGATCGTTGCAGTAGGAACGGCAGAATGCTGGGATAACATGCTGATGCAGAGTTAGAAATCTACCGCAATGCAGTCGGATTTTCGGTCACCCGGTGATTGCAATTGGTTGGGGTCGCCCTGCCCGTGAGGGCAGGGACCTCTTCATCTGAACTTTAAGAGCCTGAAGCCAGGAAACCAGGAATCGGCGCCAGCTCAGAACGACAAACTGAGGCTCCGGCTGGAGGGCCGAGCTCCGCCGAGGCCGATTTTGGATCATTCAAAGAACCGGCCTCGACGGAGCTCGGCCCTCCCACGAATCTTGGGTTGATCCGATTCCTGGCTTCCTGGCTTCAGGCTCAAACCCGGCTCCGTGGGGGTGGAGATCGAAGCCGGAAACTTCTTCATCTCTCCGCTCGGTGAAGTCCCGCCGCTCACGCGACGGGCCACCAAGTTCGCCGCCTCCGCCGCCGCGCGATGCTCACGCGCCTTGCCTTTCCGACGCATTCGCTTCCGAGTTGTCAGGTGTTTCGTGCGTCTTTTCTCACCCTCGCGTGGCTCACCGTCGGCCTGGTCGCGGCCCGCGCCGAGCCACTCTCCAAGAAGACCGAGATCGATTTCTTTCGGGACGTCCCGAGTCGAAACCTCAAGGGCCTCGCCACGCGCTCGGACGGCCGCCTCGTCGCCGGTCCCTCATTGCACGAAATCGGGACCAGCGCTCCCGCCGCCCTGCTCTGGTGCCTGGAGCCCACCCCCGATGCGTCGAAGTGGCTCGTGGGCACCGGGCCCGAGGGAAAAGTCTTCGAGATCACCCTGAACGCGAACCACCAGGACTACACCTCCCGCGAGGTCGTCCGGCTCGAGGATCCCCAGGTCTTTGCCGTGAAGCAGCTCCCGGACGGGGCGCTCCTCGTCGGCACTTCCCCGAAGGGCGCGCTGTATCTGATTCGCGACGACAAGCCCGTCGCCCGCGCCGCCCTG
>CAINHV010000388.1 GCA_903848965.1 uncultured Opitutia bacterium
CGTCTTCTCGATCACCGGTCGCGGCACCGTTGCGACGGGTCGTATCGAGCGTGGCATCGTCAAGATCAACGACACGATCGAGATCGTCGGGCTCAAGGACACCGTTACCTCGGTTGTCACGGGCATCGAAATGTTCCGCAAGCTGCTTGATAGCGGCCAGGCGGGCGACAACGTCGGCATCCTCCTCCGTGGTATTGACAAGGAAGGCATCGAGCGTGGTCAGGTTCTCGCCGCGCCGAAGTCGATCAAGCCCCACAGCAAGGCCAAGGCCGAAATCTACGTCCTCTCCAAGGACGAGGGTGGCCGTCATACGCCCTTCTTCAACGGCTATCGCCCGCAGTTCTACTTCCGTACGACCGATGTGACGGGCGTCGTCAATCTGCCCAAGGGCGTGGAGATGATCATGCCGGGTGACAACATCGCGGTGGACATCGAGCTGATCGTTCCGATCGCGATGGAAAAGACCCAGAAGTTCGCCATCCGCGAAGGCGGCCGCACCATCGGTGCCGGTCGTATTTCGGAGATCACCGAATAACCTCTCTCGATCGCTTAATCGCGACATCGCCGAGGCTCTTTGCGGAGCCTCGGCTGCGTCGTCTAAAGGATAATCTGTAGGCGTGTAGCTCAATTGGTAGAGTAGCGGTCTCCAAAACCGTCGGTTGGGGGTTCGAGTCCCTCCGCGCCTGCCAAATCTTCCTCAAACAGCCCAATGAATAACCCATTCCGCAGCATTCGTGTCTTCTCCCGGGAAACGTGGGACGAGTTGCTGAAGTGCACGTGGCCCACGTGGGGCGAGCTGCGCGACTCCACCGTCGTCGTGGTGGTCGCCGTGGCGATCATGGGTTTATTCACTTCGATCAGCGATTTTTCACTTACTCAGGTGGTGGTTCTTTTCACCGACTGGGTTAGCTAACGCACCACTTGACCATGTCCGCCCAAACGTCCGCGCCCCCCGGGGCGCAGTGGTTCGCGCTTCACACGCTCTCCGGCCAGGAGAACAAGGTGAAGAACTACATCGAAAAGTTCAAAAAAGCCGAGGAACTCGACGATCATATCTTCGAAATTCTCCTCCCGACGGAGATTGTTTCCGAGGTCAAGGGTGGCAAGAAGAGCACCAAGGTGCGCAAGCTCTATCCGGGCTACGTTTTCATCCAGGCGAAGCTCTTTGGCGATGACGGCAAACTCATCAACAAGCCGTGGTACTTCGTCAAGGAGACCACGGGCGTGATCGGTTTCGTGGGTGGCGACCGTCCGGCGGCCCTGCGTCAGACCGAGATCGACGAAATCTATGCCCGTATCGAGGCGGCCAGCGGCAAGGAAGTGCCGAAGGTCCAGTATTCGGTGGGTGAAGAGGTTAAGATCACCGACGGCGCCTTTGCGTCCCTCACCGGGCGAATCGATGAAATCGATCCCGACCGCGGCAAGCTGAAGGTTTCGGTTTCCATTTTTGGCCGGTTTACGCCGGTCGAGCTCGAATATTGGCAGGTGCAGCGCCTCACGGAATGAGGCTCCGCCTCTTTGTCACCGCCTACATTCAATCAACGACAAGATAAACACCCGCCACCTCCGCTCCCATGGCTAAGAAGATTCAAGGCTACATCCGCCTCCAGTTGCCCGCCGGCGCCGCAAATCCCGCGCCCCCCGTCGGTCCCGCGCTCGGCGCGCAAGGCGTCAACATCATGGCGTTCTGCAAGGACTTTAACGCCCGCACCAAGGACCAGAACGGCATGATTCTGCCGGTGGTCATAACGGTTTTCACCGACAAGAGCTTCACCTTCATCCTCAAATCTCCGCCCGCGTCGGTGCTGCTGAAGAAGGCCGCCAACATTGCGAGCGGCTCTGGCAAGCCCAACCAGGACAAGGTTGGCAAGGTGACGAAGAAGCAGCTCCTTGAGATCTATAACCTCAAGAAGGCTGACATGAACGCCAACGATCCCGAAGCCGGGATCAGGGTGATCGCCGGCACCGCCCGAAATATGGGCATCGAAGTCGTCGACTAACTTTCGCCCGCAACCCAACGCTCATCGCGGGAGTCCCTTCCGGGACGTTCGCACCGCAAGGAGTCACAGATGCCCAAAAAACACAGCAAACGTTATCACAGCGCCATCAAGGTCGCTGATCTGACCAAGGAATATCCGCTCAAGGATGCGGTGGATATCCTCGTTAAATTTCCCAAGGCCAAGTTCGACGAGACCGTCGAGCTGTCCTTCCGCCTCGGCGTCGACGCCACCTCTGGCGAGCAGAACGTCCGCGGTACGACGCCGCTGCCGAATGGCTCGGGCAAGAAGGTCCGCGTGCTGGTGTTCACCGACGATCCGCAGAAGGCGATCGCGGCGGGCGCCGACCACGCCGGCCTGCAGGAGATCATGACGAAGATCAACGAGGGCTGGCTCGACTTCGACGTCGCCATCGCGACGACCGAAGCGATGAAGACCGTGCGCACGCTGGCGCGCGTCCTCGGCCCCAAGGGCCTGATGCCGAACCCAAAATCGGGCACCGTCACGGACGATATCGCGGCGGGTATCAAGGCTGTGAAGGCCGGTCGCGTGGAGTTCAAGATGGACAAGACTGCGAACATCGGCGTCGGCGTCGGCAAACGCTCGTTCACCCCCGCCCAGATCCTCGAGAATGCGCTGTCGGTTCTCGAAGCCGTGGGCAAGTCCAAGCCGAACACCTTCAAGGGCGGCCAGTTCATCAAGAGTCTCACGATTTCATCGAGCATGAGCCCGAGCGTGAAACTCGCTTCGACCGAATTCAGCAAATACTGAGGAATCCGACCATGAGAGCCGAAAAAAAATATTTGATCTCCGAGGTCGAGACGCACCTCAAGAAGTCTGACTACGTCATCCTGGCGAATTTCTCCAAGGTGACCGTCGCGGACACAGCCGAGCTGCGCAAGCGGCTCGCGACCGAGAAGGCCGAGTTCCACGTCGTCAAGAACAGCTCGCTGCGCGTGGCCGCGAAGGCCCTCGGGCTGCCCGAATTCGAGTCGTCGCTGGCTGGCCCCACGGCCGTCATTGTCGGCGGCAAGAACTCCGCGGGCGTCGCGAAGATCCTTAAGAAGTTCTTCACCGAAAAGCAGAAGCTCGAAGTGAAGGTGGGCGTGCTCGAAAAGAAGCTCATCACCGCCGCCGATCTCGCGAAAATTGCCGATCTGCCCCCGTTCGATGTGC
>CAINHV010000389.1 GCA_903848965.1 uncultured Opitutia bacterium
CCCTTGGAGCAACCGGTTGCTCTGCCGTAGAGCTCAGCCATCAAGGGATTTAGCTCCATGCCGACCGCGATGGCGTGCCCATGGTCGCGATACGCGGTAATCACGTGATCATTGGGTCCCATGAGCGAGCAGCAACCGACGGCGACGGCCTCCTGACCGATATAAAGGTGAAGGAAACCACCGATCTTTTTCGCTTGGTACGCCCGCAGGCTGCGTTCTTCGAAGCGCCGAATTCGCACCATTTTTCGGTGCAACTCGATCTTCGCTTCGCGGCTCAGCTCCGCATTGATCGGCGCCTGCGCGGCGTCAACCGGCTTGGCCGGGACGGCGCTGGGCTGGGCTTTCGGTTCGGCAATGGTGCTCGTTTTCTTACTCACGGAGGAAGGCTCTATTGATTGAAATGGGAAAGTGTTTGGCGTCAGCGGGGGAAATCAAGCGTTGAGTGGCCCCTGCCGTTCGCAAAGGAGGAGGTTTTGACCGAATCGCGAACCCAGCAGACATCATTCCAAGCCGGCCAGGCCGGCGCCGTCGGTAGCCCCGAGTATCAGCGAGTTGATGACGGGTTGGACAGCGGATCTCCGTCTTTAGGCCAGCAGGCCGCCACTCGCTGGCGCTCGTGGTTACGCTTCAGGCCTGCGCGGGAGTGATTTCCTCGATCGTGACGTCGATCGGGCGGCCGGGAGCGCAGTCGGCCTTGAGGGCGACGAAGCGATTCTTGTGCTGATCGAAGATCGGCCAGAGGGCTTTCTTGTCGGTCTCGGGGATCGCGAGCGTTTCGATGGCTGCGCGGCTGAAAAACGCGAAGCTCCCCTCGGCGATTTCCGGTGGGAGCGCGGCGATCGGCCGGCGGCAGTGGAACAGGAACATCAGCCAGTGCGTTTGGCCCTCGTAGGCCTTCTCCGCGATCATGGCGAAGAGGTGCAGATCGGAAGCGGCGACCTGGAACCCGGTCTCCTCGTAGGTCTCGCGGACGGCGCACTCGAACGGCGATTCACCGATCTCGGTCTCGAGCTTGCCGCCAATTGGGCTCCAGACGCCGAGATTCGGCGGCTTGGCGCGCAGCATGAGGAGCAATTCCCCGGCCTCGTTCTCGAGGAAGACGAGGACGGCGATTTTGTAACCGAGCAGCGCAGTGGCCATTCGCCGACATTTCCGTTCCGGGTGCGGGGGAGCAACTCGGATTCTTCCCGGGCGACGGACCCGCAGCGGAAATACGTGCCTCTGCGACCGGCGACCAATTGCGCGTGACCTGCCGCGCCTGACGCATACGTTTGTCGCCTTTCCTCTCATGGCGTTGCTCCCAATCCACTTTCCCCGTTCGACCTGTGTGGCGGGCCTGATCGCAGTGGGCGTGTGGTTCGCGGGATGTGCGACGCCGGAGCCACCGACCGACGCGAAGATTCGCCTGATGTCCGCCGCGCTCCGCGCGCGGGAGCAAGGCGATCTTTTTGCCGCGCAAAAGGCCGTCGCGGAACTCGCGGTGCTCGCGCCGACCGATGCCAGTGTCCGGCGGCTGGGCCGCGAAATCGAGACGCAGATCGCGTCGATGAAAGGGGTCGCCAGCGAACTGAAGACGACGCTCGTCACGCCGGCCGCACCCGCGCCCGGCAGCGTGGAAATAATCGATCTCAACGCCTTCACGTTGACGAAGCCGACCGTGGATTACGCCGCCAAGAAGGTGAGTTTCTTCGCCACGCGCGGGCATGTCGGCGTGGACGATCGCACCTTGCGGGTCACCTTTTCCGTCGAGCGGGCGGGCGGCACCCGGCTCGTGCTGATTCGCGGCGTGGGTCCGTCGCTGCGGCGATTCGGGCAGAAACGCGGATTTCTTTCGGAGCCTCAGGTCGAGTTGAGCGACGCCAGCAACCGGGTTATTGGCGTGAACAGCGACTGGCGTAAAAGCGGCGATCCGGCCTTCATCTCCGCGATGGTTCAGGCGGGTGGGGGCGTGGCCTTCGATGCGGCGGGCAAGGATGCCGCGATCGTGGCGACGCTGGCACCGGGAGACTACTCGGTGCGGTTGAGCGGGGTGCGGGAGAAGACCGGCATCGGGGCGATCGAGATCTATCAGTTCACGCCGCCGTAGCCGGCGCTGCTGGTCTGGGACGCCGCCGCGAGACCCCGATTTCCGGGGCAATGCGCTTTTGCGCCACCTGCCGGTCTCGCGATCTTCGGGGAGTGGTCATCTCCTCCGCGCGCCTTCTCGTCTTCGATCTCGGAACCAGCCACGTGGCCGGGGCGCGTTTCACGTTGCGCGGCGGCGTGGCCCAGCTCGAGGAGTGCGGAATTGAGTTCCATAGCGCGGATCCGACGCCGGAGCCGCCGTGGGCGCAGCGGATCGCCGAATCGCTCGATTCCCTGATCGTGGGTCGAGGATGGACGGGCTCCTGCACGATGGTCCTGCCGAGTCACCTGACGTGGTCGAAGATCGTGACGCCCCCTCCTTGCGAGGCCGACGGTGTCCTGGCGGCGGTGACCGCAGCGGCAATAGAGCACATCCCGCTTCCGCTGTCGGAGGTCGTGTGGTGTCACCGAATTCTCTCCCGGACGGATCACGAACTGCAGATTATGCTGGTCGCCGCTCGGCGCGAGGCGGTCTCCGCCGTTTGCGAAATGGCGAGGCTCCGCGGGCTCGCGGTCGAGCGAATCTTGCCGACGGGGCAGGCGTTGGGGGGGCACTTGACGATCGGGACACCGGCCAGGCCTGACACCGTCATCCTCGCCGATCTCGGGGCGAGGACGACAACCCTGGTGTGGTCGGAGGACACCCATGGCCGGGTCAGGATGTCGGGCGCCGCCGGCAATGCGATCACGCACGCCATCAGCGCGGCGTTGGAAATGGATTACGCGGCGGCCGAGGAACTCAAAGTCGCGGTGTTGTCCGGATGCTCCCGGTTGCCGGCGGATGCCCCGCCACGTCGCGCGGTAGAACAGGCCGTGGCGGACTTCGTGCCCCGAGTGACCCGGGAGATCTCCCTTGCGGTTGCTGCGATCCGCCGCCGAAGCCCGGGTATTGCGGCCTTGAGCGTGGAGATTCTGGGCGGAAATTCCGGCCTGCCCGGCCTCGAAACGGAGCTGACGCGGGCGCTGGGGTTGCCCGTCCGTCGCTGGGTCGCGGCGGCGGACTCGCTGTCCGCGGAAGCGGCTGCGGCTGCGCAGCGGGCGAAGGGGCGCGGCCTAGCGGCGCTCACGGGCGTGGCGGCCGCCTGCCTCTCGGGCAACGCGAGCGACCTCAATCTCCTGCCGGCGGAAGATGCGCAGGCGCAGGCCGCGAAAACGGACCGACGCAGCCAGGTGCTGCCAACGGTCTTGCTTCTCGGAGCGATGCTGCCGCCGCTGGGATATTTCGGGTGGAGCGCCCGATCCGCACGGGAAGATGCGGCGGAGATCGAGGGTCGACTGATCCCGGTCCGAGCGCAGCAGGGGCGAATCGATGCGTTACACCGTGAGCGACAGCAGGTGGATATCGATCTGGGCGGGCTCGAGCGGGCGCGGTGGGCACGGACGGAATGGCTGCGTTTGCTCGGGCAATTGGAGGAGATCGTCGGCTCGATCGAAGGAGTCTGGCTCGAGCGGTTGTCGGTGGACCGCACCGCGCTCCCCGCTGTTCGGTCGGATCCCGTTCGCGTCGGCCAGAGATATGTCCCCATCGCCACGGAGCGCGGCGGACACGATGCGGCGGGGCCTGCATCGGAGACACGACTGCGATTGGCCGGCCGGGTGGTGGAGTTAAACCTTCCGGAACTCCGCGAGGTCGCGAATAGGGTCGGTCGGGTGAAGGCGCTCTTTCAGCAATTTCAGCTTTCGCCCTTGGTTGCGCGGATTGAAAGCGAGCGCTTCGACCCGAGTCGCGAAGGCGTCCTCGGCTTCGAAGTCACGCTGGTGCTGCAGCGGGACGTGCTCCGATGAAAGCGCAGGCCGATTCTCATTCAATGAACGCGCCGCGCATCCCTCGCTGGAGTCTCTTCGTGCTCCTCATTGTCGTGGGTGGCGGCGAGGGCGCGCTGTTGTGGCAATGGCGGCAGGAGGGCTGGCGGGCGGCCGCGTTGCTCGCCGCGCGGCAGGCCGAGGGAGATCAGTGGCAGCGTCGGCAGCCGGTGCCGACGGTGACACACGAGGCCGCGATCGCTGATGACCTGGCCACGCGACGGACGAGGCTGGCGTGGCTGGGAGTCGAATTGATGGGGAGGGGAGAAGCGTCGTCGGTTGCGGGCGAAGCGGACGGCCCTGCGGAGCGCACGGAGGTGTTCTTCGCGATCGCCGCGATGCGCGATCACCTGAAGGCGCTTGCCCAGGTTCGCGGAGTGCGCCTCGACGGCCACGCCGCCGACTTTGGATTTGGCGCGTTCGCCAGCGAGGCGCCCACCGTCGATCGGCTGGCGAACGTGAATCGGCAGCGCGCCGTGCTGCGTGACCTGGTCGAAGCCCTCCTGGAGTCGGGTCCGCGGGCGGTTCTTTCGATCCAGCGTGAAACGGAAGTCGCAGCCGCCCGCTCCCCTGAATACCCGATGAACGTGATTCCCTCCGGCGTCCGGAAGAGTGGCGGCGGGCGAGGGATCGAACGCGGGGAGATCGGAAGAGCGTCGTGTAG
>CAINHV010000390.1 GCA_903848965.1 uncultured Opitutia bacterium
AGTTCGTCACGCCGCCATTGTCCGGCGCGAGGAGGTTCAGTCCGATCCCGATTCTCATGACGCGAAGGTCCCGCCGCTCACGCGGCGGGCTACGACGTTGTTCGATACGACAGCCGTCGCGAAGGTCCCGCTGCTCACGCAGCGGGCTACGATGTTGTTCGATAGGGCAGCCGTCGTAGCCCTGCGCGTGAGCGCAGGGACCGCACTCGAAGGTTCGACCAACCGGTTGTTCATGCCGCTGCCGATTCTCATGGCGCGAAGGTCCCGCTCCTCACGGAGCGGGCTACGATGTTGTTGGTTACGGCAACCCTCGTAGCCCTGCGCGTGAGCGCAGGGACCACAGTCGAGGGATCGACCATCCGGTTGTAGATCTTCCAGAACGTCGGCCAGAAGCCGGCGGTGCGGACATCCAAGTCGGGATATCCCGGGACGACCGAGCCCGCATACGGCCATTCGCGCCAGGCCGCAGTCAAAGCTGCGCGCTCGGGATTGTGGCAAACGTACGTGCAGGCTGCCTCAAATATTCCGCGCTCCCGTTCGTCTTCGCGGAGGACATGATCGTGGGCCCGATCCTGTAATCGTCCAGAGCCGAAGCGCGGCGCGAGGTGCTGGCGGAGGAAGGCGGTCGCCAGCCATTGATCGCTGGTTTCTCGAAGGCCGAGCCAAACCAAGTGCACGTGATCCGGCATCAAGACGTAGACGGGAGTCGCGAGTTCATGGCGATGGCAGGTGTGCACGAGAAGCTCGCGGAACTGGAGGTGAAACGCCTCGTTCAGCCAACCGGTGGCGCGCCCAGCCATCGTATGAGACCACATCACGAAAGCGCGCCCTTGGTAGAACTCGCGGCCCAGTCGGGGTAGTTTGGATTTCGGAGTGAAGGTCATGGTGACCTTAGGGCTGGGTCCCGCCGCTCACGCAGCGGGCTACGACGTTGTTCGTTACGACTGCCGTCGCGAAGGTCCCGCCGTTCACGCGGCGGGCTACAATGCTCTTCCTTACGGCAACCGTCGTAGCCCTGCGCGTGAGCGCAGGGACCGATCGAGAGGGAAGCCACGGAGTCGCGGACCTCACCGGCGGACGGGGTTGGCGAAATCCTGCAGCACGGCCAGCGCGTACCGCAGGGCTCCCCGCAGCCGGTGGCCGTCATCCCAGGCAGTCAGCGCGGCGACGAACGTGGTGTCGCTGCGTGCGCGCGTCGGCAGGCGCTGGTAACGCCGCTCCTCATGCAGGTATTCCTGCCAATGCCATTCGAGCGAAGCTTCCACGATCAGGTAATTGAACCAGACGAAGGGTGCGAGGAGGCCGAGGGGCGACTCCCGGTCCCGTTGAAAGTCCCGGTTCATGCGCAGATCGCTCCACGATTTGAGCCAGACGGTCTTCACGCTGAAAGGGCAGGCGCCGCCGTGTGCGGCGAAGAAATACCGGGCCGCGTTTCCGTTGCGCCAGAAGTAGCGCCACATCGACAGCAGCGTGTCGCGGCGGTGATCGTGCCGGGCGATGAAGATCGGTTCGTAGCGCAGCCGAAATCCCGCGCCGACAATCCGCCGGGTCAAATCGACGTCCTCGCCATTGGGCAGATCGGGATTGAAGCCGCCGCTCCGCCGGTAGGCATCGGCGCGGACGAACATGGCCGCGCTGTAGAGCCAGTCGCGCTCCTCCGCGCGGAATCCCTGCTGCGCCCAAAAATTGGAGATGTCCGTCAGTCGTTCGAAAAAGCGCCCACTCTTGCCCGGCAGCCGAAACCCGATCGCGCCGACCGGGAGTGCTCCGCTGGCCTCGCCCGCCGGATCCCGAAGCCATTCCGCGAAGCGCCGGAAGCAATCGGGGGCGACTTCGACATCGTCATCAACAAACAGATACCAGTCGCCCGCGGCGCGTTCGACGCCGAGGCAGCGCGTGCGTGGCGGCAGGACGTTGGCCGCGAGAGCGACGGGTACGATTGGCAGGTGCGGATGTGCCCGGGCCACGGCCTCGGCACCGACGCCCACGAGGACGATCTGCCAGTGCCGCGGCTTGAACTCCTGGGCGGAGAGCGAAAGCAGGGTGGGTGCGACCCGCTCCGGACGGCCCATCGGCACGATCACGCTCACCCGGGGTTCGGCGGGCGGTGACGGCGGCGGCGGCGAAGAGACGGACGGCTGGGCCACAAGGCTCTGGATGATCTGCAGCCGGGCGAAGCGGTCGGCGTTCAATGTCAGGATCTCCTCCTGCAAGCGGCGTCGCAGGGCCAGGGCCTCACCTTCGGGCGCCTGTGCGACGGGCGTCGAGAGCGGGACCGTGATCGGTTTTGCGTCCTGGGACAGCATCTCCCTCGAAGCCTGGACGACCGTGGCGACGGGAATGTCCGCGACGCACACCAGACGATCCCAGAGGCAATGCCATTGGCACCCGGCGCAGGCGATCTCGCTGGTGACAATCTTGATTCGACCTCCCGCGGGATGGAAGCGGCCCTGCTGGCCAGCGCCGTAGATTGCGACCGTGGGAACGTCCAACCCGGCGGCAAGGTGAACGTAGGCGGTGTCGTGGCAGAGGAAGAGATCGGTCTCGCGCAGCCGATTCAGCAGCCCCGACAGATCGTCGGGACCGAATACGACCCGCGATTCGGTGCCGTGATCAGGAAGGCCCGCGAGATATGGGCCATCGCCCGGGCCTTCCAGCCAGATCACGGTTGCGCCCTCGTCGCGGAGAGTGCGGGCCACCTGCAAAAAATTTGGAAGGCCCCACGCGCGACGCGAGTCCCCGCCGACGCCCGGTGCGATCAGGACGCGGCGGCTGGAGGTTCCGGCGCTGGGTCCAGCCGAGGGGGCGGCAGGTTGCCATATCGGCGGCGGATCGAGTTGCGCCAGCCTTGGCTCAAGGGTCGCGAAGAGATCCCGAAGTTGCGCGCCCTCGGATCGGATGAAGGACGGAGTGAGCGCCGTCGTGAAGGTCGGGGCATTGTTTCCCGCCTTCGCGGCCGCCTCGTTGACGAGCGGCTGACGCGCGGCGTTCGCGGCAAAGCCGATCCGAATGGGCGCCAGAGCGATCGCGACGGTGAGATCGCCGACCCAGTTCCGATTGACCAGCGCGAGGACGCTGGCGTCCCAGGTCGTGGCTTGCAGAAAGGCCGTCCACCAATTGATCCGTTCGCGAACGTCATGATTCCAGGTCTCGCCCGGCGTCAGCGGGTAGGGCAGGAGCACCAGCTTTCCGTGCTGCGCGGCGAGGCGGCCTGCCTCCACCGCGGGCGCGTTCAAGGTCTCCGGCGTGAACACCTCGCCACCGATGACCGCGGCCATGGCCTCCATCCCTGGGCGGACATGCCAGACGATCTGCCAATCGGGATTCAGCCGCCGGAGCGCCTGCACGATCCCGGCGACGATGAACTGATCACCGAGCGAATCGGGCTTGGAAATCAGCAGTCTCATGCACGCGGGCGGACTCAGCCGGTGGCGGGCTGCTTGTGCAGCAGGGCGGCGGCGGTGACGTAATTATGGTGGGTCGCGGTCTGGCGATGCCAGCGGAGAAACGGACCGATGTCCTCGCGGTTCCAGTCGGGAGCGGCGGTGGACCCAAAGGCGGGTTGCCGCCAAATCGTCGCTTCAAACTCGGCCATCGTGAGGGCCCGGCCGTTCCAGGCGGGAAAGGTCATCCCAAGTTCCGGTTCGCAGACATCGAAGGAAATGCCGAACACGCCGCCAGGGCGGAGCACCCGGCCCACCTCGGCCGCGGCGAGCACCTTGTCGTCCTGGTGTTCGATGACGGAAAAGCTGGTGACCACGTCGAACGACGCGTCGGGAAACGGCAGCCGGCACGAGTCCACGATCTGCCAGTCGACATCCACAGGGCCAAGGGCGGCGCGAATTGTCTCCCATTGTCCGACCCAGTTGCGGCTCGACTCGACGAGCGTGACCTTGGCGCCCTGCGTCGCGAGCCACCACGGAAAGGGCGACTGCTCGGATCCGAGATCGAGGACGCGTCGTCCGCGCCAATCCAGGCGGCTGAGTCCGTGATGCCAGAGCCAGGGATACTCCCAAAGCTTCGACCAGTTGGTGAACTGCCGCAGCCCGAGCGGGGCGGCGAAGGCATTGAGCTCGTCGATGAAATCGATCCACGGCCGGGAGAACATCTCCGGCAGATTCGCGAGATGACGGACGGCGCGGTGGGGTCGATCGATTCGTCGCGCCACCACGACCTCATGGGCGCGCCGCCAGGCGCCCTCATTCTCGACGACCTCGAATTCGGCGGTCTCGAGGAGCGTGGCGAGGGCGTCCCGTGAGTAGATGAAGACATGCTCCTGGGGGTCGAAGACCTTGTCGGTCATGTGACCGAAGTCGGGCTGCGCCTTTTCGAGCAACGGCAGCTGGAGGAAGAGCAAGCCGCCGGGCCGGAGCGCGGCGCGTGCGGACTGAAGGAACGTCAGCGGATCCGGGACGTGTTCGAGCACATCGTTCGCGACGAACAGATCGCAGGCCGGCGCCGAGACGGTCGGAAAAACCCCGGCCCGGATGTCGAGCCCGGTGCGTTCCTTGACGGCCGCGGCGGTCCTGGCATCGGGCTCGATGCCGACCGTCTGCCAACCGTGCTGGCGGAGGTGGAGCAGCAAGGTGCCCTCCGCGCAGCCGACCTCGACGACCGTGCCGCGGCTGCTGCCCGTGTGCCGGTGAATCGCGTCGATCCAATATTGCACGCGGCCGTCGGCCTCGAGGAGTTGCTGGCGTTCGAACAGCACCGGGTGCTGCTTGCTCTGCTGGCGCTGCTGCCAGTAGCCCTCGAAGCTGTAGAATTTTTCGATGCAGTCCGCGCGCAGCCGGCGGGCGGCATAGTGGGCGCCGCATCGGGGACAGACGCGATACTCGCGGGAGTGCGGACTGCGTTCCGTGCTGCGGCCGCCGCACCAGCAGCGGTCCGTGTCTTCGAACCACGCTTCGTCCACCGATTGCAGGAGCGCGTTCATCGGGCCGACGGGTAACCGAAGCGGCTGAAGTCACCGGGAGCCGCCTGCCGCAGGTCAGCCACCCAGCCGGCATCCCCCTGCCATTTCTCATTGCTGCCCCCGCGATAGAACGTGCGGGCCCCGGGCTTGGTCATCCGCTCGAAATCCGTCCACCAGTGAACGAACTCGGGCGAAAGCTTGGGTTGCACGCCGAGAAAAGCGGTGAGGCGCCGCAGCACGGCGGGATCAACCTTGAGGTCTTCAAACCGGATCAGGCAGGTGCGCGCCGGATTCCTGGCCACGACGGCCAAGGCCGCGTCATAGAATGTCTGATACTGCTGGTAGGCATCGCGCATCCAGGCGACGCGATCGGGCACTTGGGCGCCCCAGCGCTCCGTGGCGGTGTAGTACCAACTGTAGATCGTCGGATGCGGATCACGGATGAGGACGATCACCGGCCAGTCGCCGGCCGCCGGGGCCGGAACTCCGTGAACTCCCTGCGGGGCGGCGTTGACGTAGACCGGCTGATACGGGACGCCGTCCTCGCGCAACCGCAGGGCGTAGTAGGCGTGGGGGTTCAATTCCTCTGCCCGCTGACGGGCCTCGGGATTATCCACGAACTCGTTCGGGTAGAAAACGAGATCGAGCAGTCCGGTCAGACAGGCCCAGAGGTAATGGCTGCCGGTCCGCGGAAAAGCATAGTAGTCGCAGCGAACCGCGAGCCGGGTGCCGAAGTGATAGCTTTCCGGGCTCATGGAGAATTGGCCGGACGCGCGGCGGAATCGCGGGCAGACGTCCGGAGCCCCGGGGCGACACGGTTATGCCATCTCGGGCCAATTCCCCAGTCGGCCCGGCGGGCCGACGATGGCAGGCGAAATTTCAGCATCGGGACCATGGAAGCGGGGCGGCTGACGACCGCCAGACAATCTCCGTGGTTTTGAATCCAGCCCAGCCCGCGAAGCGGGCCTAGGAATTTGGCGGGAGTGGGCGGCGGCATGCGCAAAGGGGCGTTGGACCACGGACGGATCAACGCCGCGCCTCCCCGCCAAATTCCGCGCCGACGAAGAAACTCTCCATCGCGTCGGGGCCGTCATCATGCGCGATGACGCGTCCACCCAGCCGGGCCAGAGTTTGCTGAATAATCTCGGAGTTGGGCGCCCATTTGTGGCCGTCACCGACAAACGGCGAGCCGGGCCGCCAGATCCCGCAGGTGGGATGAGGGAGGTAGAGGAAAAGACGGCCGCCGGGCTTGAGCTTGGCGATCCACTGCTGGAGCGCGTCCTCCCACGCCGTGATATGCTCGAGGCAATGGGAGCTGAAGACGTAGTCTTGCGAGCGATCGGCGATCGAACTCAGGGGTCGATTGGCGCCGGGCCCGCGTTCGAGATCGATGGCCACGGCTCCCGGCAGCGGCCAAAGCCCCGCGCCGATATCCAGGCCCGCCCCCTGGCATAGCTTCAGGGCGGTGCGATGGATCGCGAAGGAGGCGCCCCCCACGAAGAGGTAATCCGGGTAAAAGCGCTGCTCGAATTCCCATCCGCCGGGCCGGCGCTGCACATCCGGAAACGACAACCAGTGCCGGTAGGCGTGGAAGATGTCAGGCGCGTTCGGATACTTCTCAAGCGGAGTCATTGGCGGTCAAAGGGCGAAGGGAAGCGGAGCATCGCACCGCAAGCCGCAGTGGCGTTCAAGACGCATTTGGAAGTCATGCCGTCGCGGGCGCGCACGAGGCGCGCCCCTACGAAAGGGTGTAGGGGCGGGGCTCGTCCCCGCCCGGCGGCTCTACAGCACGTCGGCAAACGCGGGCCGCAGCTTGTGAAAAACCGCGTAACCAGCCACGCAGACCACGAGGCCGATCAACCACAGCATTCCGAGAGTCGAAGGCTCGACGGCTTGGTGCCACAGCACCGCGCGGCGCGTGCTCTCGACGGCGTGCAGAAGCGGGTTGGCGAGGACCACGTTTTGGAGCAGCGGGGGAGCCTTTTCCAACAGCCGGAGCGGATAGAAGACCGCGCTCAGGTAGACGAGGATCTGGACGACGAAGGGCATCGCGCTCGAGATGTCGCGGACAAACACGCCCAGCGCGGCGAAGAACCAGGCGCAGCCGAGGGCGATTAGTCCGATGGGCGGGAGGATGAGAAGGAGACGAAAGGCGTGCCCATCGAGGCCGTCGCCAAACGCCACCACTCCCGCCAGGGCCAGGGTCAGCGTGATGCCCGCGGTGACCAGCGCCGATGCCACCGCCGCAGCTGGCAGGATCTCGAGGGGGAAGACGACTTTCTTGACCAGGTTGGGCTGGTTCACGATCGCCGATGACGATTGGGAGAGCACCTCGCCCAGAAAATTGAACAGCACGAGTCCCAGGAAAATGCCGAGCGCGTAATCGAGATTGGTCTCGTCGGGCGAACCGGTGAACCGACCTTGGAACACAAAACCGAAGACGAAGGTGTAGATCGCCAGCGAGAGCAGGGGACTGATGACGGTCCACGCAAGGCCCAGGAAGCTACCGCGGTGGCGCTGCTCGATGAGCCGCCGCGCGAACTGTCGGAGCAGCGCCTGATGCTGGATGAGGACCAGCAGTGGGGAGAGCGGATTCCAGGTGGACGGCTTCATGGGATGCGCGGCACTCCGGAGAAAAAGGCGGAGATCGCCAAGCACACCTGATCGATTTGCTCCGGCGTATGATGCGGCCCGATGGGAAGGCTGAGGACTTCGTTCGCCAACCGTTCCGCGATCGGAAAGTCGCCCGGCTTCCAGCCGGCGTCCCGGTAGGCTGGCGAAAGATGCGGCGGGGTGGGGTAGTGGATCTGGGTGCCGATTCCCTGGGCGGTCAGATGGGCCTGGAGTGCTGCGCGCTGTGCGGTGCGAACGACGAACAGATGCCAGGCCGGCTCCATCCCGGACGGCACGACCGGGAGCACGAGGTCACCGACTCCCGCCAACAGCCTCAGATAGCGCGTGGCGAGGGCGGACCGGCGGGCGTTCCAGTCCTTCAGCCGGGGCAGCTTGGCGCGGAGGAACGCGGCCTGTAGTTCGCTCATCCGGGAATTCAAACCCTGATATTCGTGCTGATACCGAACCTTCGCGCCATAGTTGCGCAGGTGCCGGATCCGGTCGGCAAGGCGGTCGTCGTTCGTGGTCACGGCCCCGGCGTCCGCGAGCGCACCCAGATTCTTGCTCGGGTAGAAACTGATGCCCGCGGCATCGCCTAGCGCACCGGCCGATCGATCCCGAGAGCGTGCGCCGTGGGACTGGGCGGCATCCTCGATCACGAGGAGGCCGCGCGGGCGGGCGATGGCCCGGATCGAATCCATGTCCGCCGGCAAACCGTAGAGATGGATCGGAAGAATCGCCCTGGTCCGCGAGGTGATCAGCGAAGCGAGGCGCGCCGGATCCAGATTGTACGTGGCCACGTCCGGCTCGCACGGCACCGGCCTGGCTCCAGCGTGAGTGACTGCCAGATACGTGGCGATGTAGCCGTGGGCCGGGACGATCACCTCGTCGCCCGGCCCAATCCCGCTGGCCATCAGAATCATCTGGAGGGCCTCCAGGCCGTTGGCGACGCCCACGCAATGGGTCACGCCCAGACTGCGCGCGTATTCGGCTTCGAAGGCCGTGAGTTCCTCGCCGAGCAGCACCCAGCCGGACTCCATGACCCGGTGGTAGGCGGCATCGAGTTCGGTCCGCAGTTCCTCGTAGGCGGGCTTGAGATCGAGCAGGGGCACTCTCATGGCGATACGCGTCCCTGCCTTAGACATAACGATGCGATAGAATGTAGGGCCGTCGCTCGCCGACGGGCCCTATTCCGAATGAACGTTGAGGCCTGCCGACGAGCGGCAGCCCTACACCCATCGGTTTCAGACCTATCGCTGGTGGGGAGACGCCTAATTGCATGAGTCCGGCTCAGACGAATTTCAGTTTGCGCGCGGCGAACATGACCATCCGCAGCAGGAGCAGCCCGTGGCGCCAGCGCTGGATGTTGGTCGAGCCGTAGGTGCGTTCGCGATACCGGATCGGGACATCTGCGATTGCGAGATTCAGCTTGGCTGCGCCGAAGAGCAGATCGAAGTCCCCGAAGGGATCGAAGTCGCCGAAGTAGGCCCGATTCGCCGCGATGCGCTCGTAGTCGGCCCGGCGCAGCACCTTGGTGCCACACAGCGTGTCCTTCACGGGCTGGCCCAGCAGCCAGGTGAAGATCAGCCCGAACGCCTTGTTCGCGCAGAGATTCAGAAACTGCATCGCCTTTTCGTCCATCGGGTACACGAGCCGGACTCCGTTCGCGAATTCGGCGCGGCCACTCGCGATCACCGCGTAGAACTTGGGCAGCTCTTCCGGTGGCATCGTCAGATCCGCGTCGAGGATCATGAGGATGTCGCCCGTCGCAACGGCGAAACCCGCCCGCACGGCGTCACCCTTGCCGCGGCCGGTTTGCTGGAGGATTTTGATCCCGAGGGCGGGATGATCGGCGGCGACCTTTTGAATCGTGGCCCAGGTGTCGTCGCGCGAGTGCCCCTCGACGAAAATGAGCTCCGTCGCCGCGCCCATCACCGGCGTGCGGGCGACGGCCGCGGCGATGTTGCCCGCTTCGTTGCGAGCCGGGATGACGACCGAGACGGTCAGCGGCCGGCGGCCGGGCCCGTTGGGTTGCCCGCCAGCCGAGGTGCCCACGGGGTCGCGCCGCGCGACGATGAAGATGGTGAGGCAGAACCACTGGAGCAGCGGGGCCAGCCAGCGATTGATCAATGAGCCCAGGCCAAGCGCCGAAAACGGGGCGAGGATCCGCGCCATCCGCGAGACGGGCGTCCAGCCGGCGAGCCGGAGCAAATTCAGGACGTCGGACGAGGACAACCAGCTGTTCTGCGGCTGACCGGCTTTCAGGCCGAGTCCGCGGGCGAGAGAGAGCAACGGCCGCCAGAGGGTGTTCTGAAAGTTCAGCAACAGCCGCGTGTCGGGCGTGGCGACGGCCTGCAATTGTTCGAAAAGCAGCTGGACGTCCGCTGCCAGGTTGAGCGTATCCGAAATGATGATGACATCGTACTTCCGATCCAGCGTGAGGAACTCCCCGGCCTGGACATGGAACTCCGCGTCGGGCAGCCGGATCCGGGCCGCGGCGATCTGGTGGGCGGAGAGATCCACCCCGGCCCGGGATCGGGCTCGGAGGAGCGAAAGCAGCTCGCCGGAGCCGCAGCCGATTTCCAGGACGCTGGCGTCGGGCGGAATGAGGAGATTGTAGTAGTGGGCGAGGAGGGTCCGGTAGGCCCTCGCTCCGGCCAGCGGCTGGGTCGGCGCGGTGTCGTAGAACGCCCGGACGCGGTCGAGATGCTCGAGCGTCAGGCTCGGGCCGCGGTCCGGGATGGCGTCGGCCGGCGCAGCGGCCGGGGGCGCGGAAGCGATCGGAATTCCTGGGTTCAAGATGGGTTCAGGGACACACTGGCGGTCCGCGCCGGCAATCGACAGATCGGTCAGGCGCGGGCACCTTAGTAGCAGCGGGTGACGCGAGGCAGTCGAGAATTCATTGGTTTGCGCGGCGTAAAAACCATGTTGCAATCACCAGTAATGATCCGCGGTCTGCCCTTTCAACCTTCGCCTCCATTGATGCTTTTGTCGGGTCCCAGACTGTGGCGTAGCGCCGGATGTGCGCTGGTAATTACGGTGTCCTGCCTGACGCCGGGGGCCTTTGGTGCCGGAGCGCCGGCGATCGGGGGGACGCTCCCGGAGGACTACTTGCCGGCGCTCGCACCCATCCTGCAGGTCGCGCGCCAGCGTTCCCCGCAGGTGATCGCGGCCGAGATTGAAGTGGCCCTGAGCGAAGCGCAGGCCTTTGCCGCGGATGCGCCGCGGCTGCCGAGCCTGAGTGCGAACCTCAATTTTACGGCGAACCAGACCGCGGTGCCCGGCGACGCCAGCATCCAGAATCGCGATCATGGATTCTTTTATGCCCTCACGCTCAACCAGGCGATATTCCAGTGGGGCGCCTTGAAAAATCAGAGCGCGATCGCGGACATCAATGTCCAGATCGCCGGGAAGAACCACGCGGAGGCGCGCCGGTTGCTGACGCTGAGCCTGCGCCAGCTCTATCTCAGCCTGGTGGCCAAGAAGGCGGCGCTGGTGCAGGTGCGACACGCCTTCGGCCTTGTGGAGGCCGGCCAGGCCTTGGAGCGGGAGAAGCTCGATCGGGGGCTGGTGGCCCGCGCCCACGTGGCCAGCCGTGAACTCGCGTTGCGCGAGGCCAGGCTGCATCTCACGCGCCTCGAGGCGGATTGGGCGGGCGATCGCCGGCGATTCGCGCGCATGGCCGGAATCGGCGAACTGAACGAGGAGGCTGTGCCCTCGGCGATCCCCGTTTTGACGGCTGCCCCGGCCGCGGCCTCGGCGGTGCTCGTGGGGATCACGCAGGACGGCGGACGGAGCCTGTTCGAGGCCGAGATCCTGGCGCTGCGTTCGCGGGAGGCCGTGCTCCGCTACGAGATCGCGAAGGTCCGCCTGCGGCCGAAGATCTATGCGAGTGCCGGCACCAGCCTCGACAACGCGACCACCGCGACCATGAACAGCGTCACCCAGCAGGCGGTGACCCGGCAGACCGCGAGCGTCAGGGCGCAGTGGGACATCTTCGACGGCTTCGCCACCCGCGGGGCGAAGCAGGAGGCGCTGACCGCGCGTCGTCAGCAGGAGTCGCGGCTGGCGAACTTCACCGCGGAGATGATGGAACGGGCCCGATTGCTCGAGCGACAGCTCGCCATCGATGCGGAGGCGATGGAGATCAGCGAAATCCATCGCACGATGGCCAGCCTCGGCCTGAAGCAGCTCCGGCAGGAATTCGAACTCGGCCGCGCCCCGCGCACCGCCGTGACGGGGGCGGAGTCCGCCGTCCTCGTCAGCGAGGCGAACAGCGCCGGGACCCGCGCCGTGTACCTGTCGCGCTGGTCGGAATTAGTTTCGCTCGCCGGATTGGATCCGGTCCTGAATAACGTCCCCCGCTGATCGCCATGCCTGCGAATAACGGAAACATTATCCCCAAGGTCCTGCTCGTCCTCGTCCTCCTCGGAGCCGGGGCCTATGCGGTCAGGACGGGCTTTCGGGAGACGGCGATTGTGGCGGAGGTCCAACAAGGCATCGCCGTGGATGCGGTGCCGGGCAGCGTCGTCGTGCATGCCGACAAGGATCTGCAGGAGCTCAAGATCGAAGGTTCGGGCCGCGTGGTCGAATGCAGCCGGCTCGATGTCGGGGCGTCGTTTTCGAAGGGGGAAGTGTTGGTCCGGCTCGACACCACGGAGTTGGAACGGGGGTTCGCGGAGGCGAAGCGGCGCTACGAGAGTGAGCGCGAGATTCTCCGGATCCGGACCGAGCGAAACACCGACCTCGCCGTGGCAAAGCAGAACCTCGACAACGTCCGGCGGCTGCACGAACTCGGGAACGCCTCCACGGATAATGTGAATGCGGCCCAGCGGGTGCTGGATGCGATCCTGACGGCGCAGGCCGAGGTCGACTTCAATTCGCGTCGGGAGGCGGAGGCCTTTGCCCGGCTGGCCGAGGCCCACGAATTGCAGCTCCGGAAGATGACGGTCGTGGCACCCGCCGCGGGGATAGTCGAGGGCGTGCGCGTGAATGTCGGCACGCTCGTCTCTGGCGGAGCCACCGTGGCGACTTTTTATGCGAATGAACGGGTCGTCCTAGCCAAGATCAGTGAGGAGGACATCGCGAAGGTGAAGCTCGGCGATCCTGCAAAGGTGCAGCTTCTGACCTTTCCGGGGAAGAATTTCCCGGCCCGGGTGGTCAAGACCCTGCCGTTCGCCGACGCGGAGACCCGCCGGTATTCTGTGTTCCTCGACGTGCAGGCCGAACCGGGTCAGTTGCTCCCCAACAGCACCGGCGAGGTCACGATCACGGTTGGTACCCATGTGAATGTTCCGCTCGTGCCCCGCCGGGCGATTTTCAACGGCTCCGTGGTTTATGTAGTGAAGGATGGCCGGGTGGAGCGGCGCCTGATCGAGGTTGGGTATCGCGGCTTGATCGAGGCTGAGGTGACCAAGGGCCTGACGGCGGGTGAGACGGTGATCGTCGAAGACCTCGACCAGTTTCGTGCCGGCCAGCGGGTGAGTGCCGCCCGGAATCCCTGAGGCGGCCGGGTCGTCGTTGCCGCCATGTCGCCCAATCTGCGGATCGCGCTGCGCTTCCTGACGGCCAAGAAGCGCGCGATGTTGATGAGCCTGTCCTGCATCGTGCTGGGCGTGGGCTTGTTCATTGTCACCCAGGCGACGACCAGCGGCTTTGAGAAGTTCTTCATTCGCACGCTGCTGGGCACCGATGGGGCAATGCGAGTGGAGGACCGGATTCAGGATACGATGCGGAGCATGAGCGCTCCGGGAGGATCGGACTTTCAGATCCGGCAGAAAGAGGGCGTGAAATACATCGAGGGAGTGGAGGAGCCGCAACGCGTGATTGAGGCGGTCCGGGCCTTTGCGAATGTCCGCGCAGCCTCGGCGGTGCTCCGCGCGAATGTCATGCTGAGCAGTTCCTTCAAGAACACTGATGCGCAGGTTTTTGGCGTCAGGGTGGACGACCACATCCAGGTTTCCGATCTCGGGCGGCAGATTGTCGCCGGCAGCCTGGAAAACTTCCGCCTGACGCCGTCCGGGGCGATCGTCGGTCGCGTGATCGCTGATCAACTCCAGCTGGCGGTCGACGATTGGTTCGTCATCAATCTGCGCGGCGAGTCGCGGCGCTACCGGGTGGCGGCGATTTTCGAGACCGGGGTGCGCGATATCGACAAGGCCCGCCTCTACATCGATCTCGGGGAGGCGCGCTCCCTCCTCAAGCGCCCGACCGGTGCGACCTTCATTCAGATCAGCCTCTTCGATCCCGAAAAGGCCACCCCGGAAGCGGCGCGCATGTCGGAGGTCCTGCAACACAGCGTCACGCCCTGGCGGAAGCGGGAGTACGTCTGGCTGGGGGTCTTCCGGGCGCTGCAGATTTCGAGCGGAATCACCGTCACCGTGTTCACGCTCATCGCGAGCCTCGCGATGTTCAACACGCTTGCGATGATCGTCCTGGAAAAGACCAAGGACATCGCGATCTTGCGCTCGATGGGTTACGAGCGGAGGGACGTCACCCGGATTTTCCTCTGGCAGGCGGCCATCGTGCTCGCGATCGGCTCGATCGCCGGCGTGTTGTTCGGGGCGGGAGTAACCTGGATGATTGGCCGGGTCCCGATGCAGGTGAACACGATCTTCAAGGCCGAGACGTTCATCGTCACCTACGACGTGAAGCACTACCTGCAGGCCGTCGGCACGGCCGTGGTCATGGTGATGGTGGCGAGTCTCATCCCCGCGCGCCGGGCGGCCCGGCTGGAACCGGGTGACATCGTGCGCGGCATCGCGCAATAGGATCGAAGCCCGACCATGCAGAGCTCTTCGACATCGGCGGCCCCGGAATCTGAACTCGTGCTGCGTTGCACGGGGCTGCACCGCCACCTGGGTCAGGGGGATGCCCGCGTGCACGTGCTGCGGGGGGTGTCCTTCGAAGCGCGGCGCGGGCAGGTTTACGCCATTGTGGGCCCGTCCGGCTGCGGCAAGAGCACGTTGCTCTATTTGCTTGGGCTGCTGGATCGGCCGGACGAAGGCCGGATTGAAATCAATGGCCGGCTGATGTCGAACGACGACGATGCCGCGAGGACCGCGGCGCGCGGGGCCCACATCGGGTTCGTTTTCCAGTTTCACTTCCTGATGCTGGAGTTCACGGCGCTGGAGAACGTGATGATGCCAATGCTGAAGCAGGGCAGGCTGACCGGCCCCGAGATGGAAGCCCGGGCGCACGCGCTCCTCGGGGCGGTGGGACTCGGCGCCAAGACCGGCCGCCTCGGCACGCAGCTTTCGGGCGGCGAACAACAGCGCGTCGCGGTGGCGCGGGCCCTGGCCAATCAGCCGACGGTCCTCCTCGCTGACGAACCCACCGGCAACCTCGACGTGAAGAACTCCGGTTTGGTCTTCGATTTACTCACGCAGCTCGCGCGCGAACACGGCCAGGCCGTCATCCTGGTCACGCACAATCCGGATCTGGCGGCGCGCTGCGATGTGACGCGGGCCATGCGGGACGGATTGTTCGTTTGAGCCAACACTCATGCAGTGGGGGCCTCCTCAACGGTGAACATGCTGCCGCTGACTGGTGCAGGGCTGCCGCTGGCCGGCAGGCCCGAATGCTTGAGAAAACGGGACCGGCGGCGAGCGCCGGCCCTCCAGCAACCGCGCTCAGGCCTGAGGGAACATTCGGTGCCGATTAGAGGCAGCATTCAGCGCCGCCCTGCGCACTAATTACTGACCGCAGATCGATTCACGCGGAAATTTTGGTTTACAAGCGAAACGCCGCTGCCTTGTTTCGAAAGCGATTTTTCCCACTCACTTACCCGTCCCGTGACACACAACCCATCGAGGAAAGAATTCCTCCCCAAGCTACTCGGAGTGACTGCTGTTTTCAGCTTTTTCCCGAAGCTGTTCGCCATGTCCGCGGCCGAGGGGGTGGCTGGATCGGCGACGCCTGAGGTTGGATCGACGACGGCGCCGTTCGTCGTGCGTCCTGACGCCCGGGCCGTAGCCCGGGATCCGGACACGATTTAAGCCGAACCGGTCGTCGGTACCTTCCGCTCATGTCGAACATTTTTCCGAAATCGGCCAACAAGCTGCCGCTCCAGATCATCATTTATCTGGGCGTGCTCGTCGGAATCGCCACGGCCGGTGTCACTTACTACATGACGCCGAAGTACACCCGCGTCGGCTACGCGCCGATCCAGCCGGTGCCCTTCAGCCACGCCAAGCACGTGCAGGAGGTCGGCCTCGATTGCCGTTACTGTCATTCCAATGTGGACAAGTCGGGCCATTCCAACGTTCCCACCGCCCAAACCTGCATGAACTGCCACAGCGTCGTGAAGTCCACGAGCCCGCTGCTGGCGCCGGTCCGCGAAAGTTATGAAAAGGGCACTCCGGTGCCGTGGGTGTGGATTCACACCACCCCGGACTACGCTTATTTCAACCATTCGATCCACGTGAACCGCGGCATTTCGTGCGTGGAATGTCACGGCAAGGTCAATGAGATGGACACCGTCCGCCACGTCCAGCCGCTGAGCATGGCGTTCTGTATCGAGTGTCACCGCAACCCCGAGAGCCGGCTGCGTGACCCGAAGGATGTCTTCAATCTCGATTCGAAGACCCTCGCGGAGCAGGGGCGCCACCAAGAGGCGCAGGAGTATTTACACAACTGGAAGGTCAAGGCCCCGGAGAGCTGTTCCGGCTGTCACCGATGAAACGCAAATTTGAACATCCGGCGCCTTCTGAACGCGAGCTGACCGGCCCGAAGTACTGGCGCAGCCTCGATGAGCTGAGCGAAGCCCCCGGCTTCAAGGCGCAGCTGCAGCGGGAGTTTCCCGAGGGTGCGGCCGAACTGGACGGCGTTGATCGCCGGCAGTTCATGAAGCTGATGGCGGCTTCGTTTGCACTCGGTGGTGTCGGCCTGGCGGGCTGCCGCCGTCCGGAGCGTCACATCCTGCCTTTCGGCAAGTCGGTCGAAGGCGTGATCCCGGGCCTGCCCCAGTATTACGCGACCGCCTTCCCGATGCGCAAATGGGCTCTCCCGCTGCTTGCGGAAACTCATCAGGGACGTCCGACCAAGATTGAAGGCAATCCGACCTACACCCCGCACGGCGGGGCCGCCTCGCTGGCGGCGCAGGCTTCGGTGCTCGATTTATACGACCCGGATCGCGCAACGGCCCACACCAAGGGTGGGGCGGTCCTTAAGGCGGATGCAGTCAACGCCCTGTTGGCCGGGATCAGCCAGACGTATGCGGCGAGCCAGGGCGCCGGCCTCGCTTTCCTCGCGGACGAATCTTCCTCCCCGACCCGCGCCCGCCTTGTGGCGGCACTGCGGAGCAAGTTTTCCCGCGCGACGTGGTCCGAATACGAGCCGATCACCGACGAACCGCCGGCGGCAGCCGCGCAGGCCGCGTTCGGTGTGGCGCTGAAGCCGGTTTATCGCTTCGAGAAAGCGAAGCGGGTGGTTTCAATCGATTGCGATTTCCTGCACGCCGAGGCGGGCAGCCTCTACTACGCGCGTGGTTTCTCCCAGGGCCGCCGGGTGGCCAAGAAGGGCGACCCGATGAACCGCCTCTATACGGCGGAGAGCGGCCTGACGCTGACCGGCAGCATGGCGGATCACCGCCTGCGTCTGGCCACAAGTCACATGGGCGCGCTGGCCGCGAAGCTGGCCGCGGCGGTCGACGGGGGTTTGCAGGCCTCGGTGCAGTCGTTTGCCGCGGGGCTCGACGTCAATCAGCAGTGGATCGCCGAGTGTGCGGCGGATCTTGCCGCGCATCGCGGTGAGTCGCTGGTCGTGGCCGGAGCCCATTTGCCGGCCGAGGTGCATGCGATCGTCTACGCGATCAACGCTGCGCTGGGTAATATTGGCCAGACCGTCGACATGGTCCGGGTGCCGGTTTCCGCGGCGGGTTCGATTTCCGATCTCGCGGCCACGATCAAGTCCGGCGCCGTCAAGACGCTGGTCGTTCTCGGTGGCAATCCGGCCTACAATGCCCCGGCGGATCTCGACTGGGCGGCCCTGCAGAAGAGCGTGGGCGAAGTGATTCGCCTCGGCTATTACGTCGATGAAACGTCGTCGGCGCCGAACGTCACTCATCTGGCCGCCGCCCACTACCTCGAGTCGTGGGGCGACGCGCGGACCGCCGACGGCACGATCGTCCCGGTTCAACCGATGATTCTCCCGCTCTTCGGCGGGCTGACGCAGAACGAAGTCGTCGCCCGGATCATGGGTCTGGCGACCACGGACTCGTATGCGCTGGTGTTGGAAACGCTGGCGGCCACGGCGGGCGCCGGAGCCGACAAGGCGATGCGCCGTTTCCTGCACGATGGCGTCCTGGCCGATTCGGCGTACGAAAAGGTCGCGGTGACCTTCAACCGCCAGGGACTTGCCGCCCTTCTGCGCCCGGCCCCGGCCGCGCAGGTGTTCAGCAAGGACAACCTCGAGGTGCGTTTCACGGCCGACCACAAGATGGATGACGGTCGCTATGCCAACAATG
Source organism: uncultured Opitutia bacterium (assembly GCA_903848965.1). Taxonomy (GTDB): domain Bacteria; phylum Verrucomicrobiota; class Verrucomicrobiia; order Opitutales; family Opitutaceae; genus ER46. The sequence continues at coordinate 17,994 of CAINHV010000390.1, forward strand.
GCTGGCTGCAGGAGTGTCCGGATCCGATCACCAAGCTGTCGTGGGACAATGCGATCCTCGTGAGCCCCCGGCTCGGCAAGGAACTCGGCATCGATCCGAAGGGCTCGCTGATCCAAGTCGTTCGCAAGGAAGAGAACGAGTTTACGATGGGCAAGGAGAACGCCCACGTCTTCGAACTCACCGTCGGCGGCCGCAAGATTCGCGGGCCGGTGCACATCCAGCCCGGTCTTTCGAATTACACGGTGGTCGTGCCCTTGGGGTACGGCCGCTCGGTGACCGGCCGCGTGGGCAAGGGCGCGGGCTTCAACGCCTATGCGCTGCGGACTTCCGGCGCGATGCATGTCGCCACCGGCGCCAAGCTCACCCGCACCGACACCCGGATGCTGCTCGCAAACACGCAGGAGCACTGGTCGATGGAAGGCCGCGATTTGATTCGCGAGGCGAATTTCGAAGGGGCGAACAGTTACCAGGACGATCCGGCCTTCGTGAACAAGATCGGCATGGAGGCGCACTCGCCCACCATCCTCGGCGAATACGGCGAGAAGATGACGCCGCAACAGCAGGCGACCCTGATCCCGCGCGGCAATTCCCTTTATCAGACGCCGCAGCTCGACGGTCACCACCAGTGGGGCATGTCGATCGACCTTAACACCTGCATTGGCTGCAATGCCTGCGTGGTGGCGTGTCAGGCCGAGAACAACATCCCGATTGTCGGCAAGGAGCAGGTGATGCGTGGCCGTGAGATGCACTGGATCCGCCTCGACCGCTATTACTCGAGCGGCACGGCGGACGCCGGTGCCTTCGGCGGCGAAGGCAATCGTGAGCTGCCCGAGGACCCGCAGATTTCACTGCAGCCGATGACGTGCGTGCATTGCGAGCTGGCCCCGTGCGAAACGGTGTGCCCGGTCAATGCCACGGTGCACGACGACGAAGGCCTGAACGTCATGGCCTACAACCGCTGCATCGGCACCCGCTATTGCGCGAACAACTGTCCCTACAAGGTCCGGCGCTTTAACTTCTTCGACTGGAACCAGCGTTCGCTCGACCAGCTTTATCTCGGTCAGCTCGCGCCCTTCGGGATGCCGGAGCTCGTCAAGCTGGCGAAAAATCCCGAGGTTTCGGTTCGCATGCGCGGCGTGATGGAGAAGTGCACGTACTGCGTGCAACGGATCCAGAACGCCAAGATTCAGCACAAGGTGAAGATGACGCAGGCGGGCAAGCCCGGCGATGTCGTCGTCCCGGATGGAGCAGTCAAGCCGGCGTGCGCCCAGACCTGCCCGGTCGATGCCATCGTCTTCGGCAATATTCTCGATCCCAACAGCGCGGTGATGCAGGCGAAGGCCCGCGAGCAGGACTACGCGGTGCTGGGTTATCTCAACACCCGTCCACGCACCACCTACTCGGGCAAGCTGCGCAATCCGAATCCCAAGATGCCGGACTATGGCTCCCTTCCGTTGAGTCGGGTGGAATACAACAGCAAGAACGTGCCCGCCCCTCATGGCGATGCGCACGGGGCTCCGGCGCCGCACGGTGCCGGGCACGAGGCCGAGACCAAGAAGGGTGGGCACTAAGATGCCTACGCCTCATTCAGCATTCACCGCTCGCCGGCCCCAACGCGGAGGACTTCGCTAATGGCCCACACCGTCGAATCTGCTGCCGGCGCGCCGGCTATTCTGCGCGAGGTCAAGCCAGCGGTTCTCCCGCGGGCCGTCCTCGTCGAGAACAACCGGAGCTTCTCGTGGATCACGAACAAGATCTGCGGCATCATCGAGGACAAGACTCCCACTTGGTGGTGGGTTTGCTTCGTCGTGGCGCTCTTCATCGCGTCCTTCACGGTCGGCGGCATCACCTACCTGATCTTCACCGGCGTCGGGGTGTGGGGCCATGCCAACCCCGTCAACTGGGCGTGGGATATCGTCAACTTCGTCTTTTGGATCGGGATCGGCCACGCCGGCACGCTAATCTCGGCCATCCTTTGCCTGCTGCGCCAGAAATGGCGGACCTCGATTAATCGCGCCGCCGAGGCGATGACGATCTTCGCCGTCGTTTGCGCCGCGATCTTCCCGGTCTTCCACGTCGGTCGCGTCTGGTACGCCTGGTACCTGTTCCCGATCCCCAACTCGAACATCATCTGGCAGAACTTCCGCTCGCCGCTCGAGTGGGACGTGTTCGCGGTCTCGACCTACGGCACGGTGTCGGTGCTCTTCTGGTATATCGGCCTGTTGCCCGACCTCGCGGTCCTGCGCGATCGCTTCTACAACGCTGGAAACAAATTCCGCTCGTTCCTCTACGGCTTCTTCGCCATGGGTTGGCGCGGTTCGAACCGCCACTGGAGCAACTACGAGATGGCGTACTTGATTCTGGCCGGCATCTCGACGCCCCTAGTGCTCTCGGTGCACACCATCGTTTCGTTCGACTTCGCGGTCTCGCTGCTCCCGGGCTGGCATACGACCATCTTCCCGCCGTATTTCGTCGCCGGCGCCATTTTCTCCGGCTTCGGCATGGTGCTCACGCTCATGCTCCCGCTGCGGGCGATCTATGGCCTGCAGGATTTGATTACGCAGTATCACATCGACTGCATGTGCAAGATCACCCTAGCGACGGGTACCATCGTGGGGTACGCCTACGGCATGGAGTTCTTCATCGCGTGGTACAGCGCGAATCCGTACGAAGGCTTTGCCTTCATCAATCGCGCCTTTGGCCATTACGCGTGGGCCTACTGGATCATGATCTCGTGCAACGTGATCACACCCCAGTTCTTCTGGTTCAAGAAGGTCCGGGAAAACACGACCTTCGTCTGGGTCCTCTCCATCTTCGTCAACGTCGGCATGTGGTTCGAGCGTTTCGTCATCATTGTGACGTCGCTCGCCCGTGACTTCCTGCCGTCGAGCTGGGGTTACTACTCCCCGAGCATCGTGGAAATCTTCACGTTCTTCGGAACGTTCGGAGTCTTCTCGGTGCTGTTCCTGCTCTTCATCCGCTTCCTCCCGGTCATGCCCATGGCCGAGTTGAAGGCGGTCACGCCGCAGGCCGACGTGCATGCCCACGACGACAGCGCGGGCCACGGAGCTGCCAAAGTGCCCCAAGCCCACTGATCCCAACATGGCTGCACCACTCTACGGCTTGATTGCCACCTTCGAAACCGCCCGTGAGGTTTACCTCGCGGCGGAAAAGGTCCGGGACGCGGGCTACCGTCACTGGGACTGCATTACCCCGTTGCCCGTGCACGGGCTGGACAAGGCCATGGGCCTGAAGCGCTCCATCGTTCCGCGCATCTCGCTCGTCGGCGGCATCACCGGTTTTTTCACCGGGATGACCATGATTTGGTGGACCGGTGCGGTTGACTACCAGTTGATCGTCGGCGGCAAGCCGCTCTTCAGCCCGATGTTCGCGTTCCCCGTCGCCTACGAGCTGACAATTCTGTTCACCGCCTTCGCCACCATCATCGGCATGTTCGTGGTGAACGGGCTGCCGATGCATTACCATCCGGTGTTGAAGTACGATCAAATCCGCCGCGGCATGGACGACACTTTCTTCATCGTGATCGAGGCTCGCGATCCGCGCTTCAATCTCGCCAACACCAAGGCCCTGCTCGAGCAGGCCGGCGGCAGGGCCGTTGCGGAGCTGGAGGCCTGACCATGCGCCACGTCTATCTCGTAACCTTCTTCGTTGCCGCCCTCCTGGTTTCTATCCTGGGCCTCCGGGGTGTCACCTTTACCCGGCCCCCGCTCGATGTGTTCCCGGAATGGGCCTTCCCGGGCATGAAGTACCAGCCCAAATTCCGCCCGCAGGCGGCCAGCGAGTTCTTCGCCGACGGCCGCTCGGATCGGATGCCGCCGGAGCACACCGTCATGCGCGGAATGCTGGCCGAGGACGACCACTTCTATCGCGGCAAGGATAATGCCGGAGCCTTCGTCCGCAGCTTTCCGTCCGATCTCACGGTCAATCTCGCGCTGCTCGAGCGCGGCCGGGATCAATACGCCATCTACTGCCAGGTTTGCCACGGCGTCTCCGGCGACGGCAACGGCATCACCTTGCGCTACGGCATGGGATCGCTGACCACGAACGGCAATTACCACACGGATCGCATCCGGGCGATGACGGACGGAGAACTCTACAACGTGATCGTGAACGGTTCGGCCAGCAAAGTGATGATGCCCTACGCCGACAAACTCGTGCCCGCCGATCGCTGGGCCGTGGTCGCTTACATTCGCGCGCTGCAACGGGCGCAACAGGGAACAGCCGCTGACGTGACGGATGCCGCCGCCAGGCAAACTCTCGGGATTCAATGAGCTCTCACGCTGCCACCGCTACTGCCTTGCCGGCCGATTCATCCACCGCTTCCACGGCGAGTCGGGCGCTCATGATCGGATTTGCCGGTCTCGCCGCCACCGCGCTGGGCCTGATCGTTTCCCCGGCCTCCGCTGTCGCGCTTTCGTATCTCGTCGGGTTTACCTTTTGGACGGCCATCGCCCTGGGCACCCTGCTGCTGATTCTCATTCACCATATCGTGGACGCTTCCTGGTCCGTGGTGCTTCGTCGTCAATGGGAGCATGGCCTGATGGCGTTCCGCTGGCTCGCCCTGCTCTTCGTGCCTTTGGTGCTCGCCTCGCTCTTCTACCAGAAGGACCTGATCTGGCCGTGGATGAATCCGGGGCACGAACTCCACGGCGGCCACACCGTCGGCCACGACCCGCTCTATCTGAAGAAGGAGGGCTTTCTCAATGTCGGGGCCTTCGTCATCGGCAGCGCCGTGTTTTTCCTGCTCTGGGTTTGGATTTCCGCCCGGCTGCGGAAGGCGTCGTTCAGTCAGGACGCAGACGGTGACACCCGCTGGACGTTCATGAACCGGAAGACAGCCGCGTTCGGACTCCCCATCGTCGCCCTGACGCTGACCGCCGCAATTATCTTCTGGGTCAAGAGCCTCGAATACCACTGGTTCTCGACCATGTACGGCGTGTGGTTCTTCGCGAACTGCGTTCGCGGGGCCCTCTGCTGTGGCGTGCTCATCATGGTCTGGTTGCTGCGCCGCGGCGACTACAAGGGCGTCCTCAACACGAACCACTTTCACAGCATCGGCCAACTCATGCTGGCCTTCACGGTGTTCTGGGCGTACGTGACCTTCTCGCAATATTTCCTGATCTGGAACG
>CAINHV010000391.1 GCA_903848965.1 uncultured Opitutia bacterium
TCCAGCAACGCCAGTGCCCGCTCCAACACGCGTCGATACCGCGTTCGCTCTGCGGCGGCGGCCTCTGGTGTCCACTGATAGAATCCTTCCCACGTCTTCAGCCCCAGCTTCCCCGCGGTCACGCGCTCGCGGACGGATGCGGGCACTTCAGGATCGCTGCAAAGCGTGGGAAAGATGGCCGCGGCCGCGGCCGAGTGCACGTCGAGTCCGCCATGGTCGCGCTGCAGGAACGGACCGGCCGCCAGGTAACGGAAACCAAAGCCGAAGCGCACTGCGCGATCGAGGTCCGCCGCTGAAACGATGCCGGCGTCGACCAGGGCGTACGCCTCCCGCGCCATCGCATGCTGCAGCCGGTTGGCGACGAATCCCGGCACGTCCTTGTGCACCCGAATCGGCACCAGCCGGCACTGTCGGGAGAAGGCCATGAGCCGCTCCGCGCAGCTCTCCTCCGACTGCGGCCCGCTGATGACCTCGACCAGCGGCACCACATCGGCGGGATGAAAGAGGTGCCAGCCGAGCATTCGATCGGCGGTCGCGTGGCCCTCCGCAATCGCGCGGATGGGGAGGCTGGAGCTGTTGCTGGTGATCAAGGTGTCCCGCCCGCAGTGCCGGACCAGTTCCGCGAATACGGCCTGTTTAGCCGGCAAATCTTCGGTGACCGATTCCACGGCCAGTTGCGTCAAGGCCCATGGCGCCTCGCTCCAACTGGTGCCGATGGCAATGAATTGCCGCCATGGCGTTGGTCCGCCGGGAGCCTGATCAAAATATGCCGGCAGGGCCTCCCGTCGCGGCGCGGAGGTTTCGAGGATGAACGAACGGCAACCACCGCGCGCGAAGACGAGGGCGATGTCGGCCCCCATCCGGCCGCCGCCGACAATCACCGCCTGCGTAAGTGGGAGTTGGGTTGAAGCAGACATGGTTGAGCGGGCGGTTGAGGATTGGGCGACGGTGGGAAGTTGAGAGCGCGGGCAACGACCTTCGCAAGGGTGGACGGGCGCCGTTCTGGAGGACGTGCTTCGGAGCAGGGCCCGGCGGGCACGAAACGTCCCGGCCGCGCTCGCTTCCCGCATTGCCAATTCGGGGGCGGGCGGTACGGTCTCGGCGCGGTTCGTGCTACCCCTCACGCGTCGCGGTTGTCCGTTCAACCCTTACCCCATCGAGATTATGAAGAAGACGCTTTTGCTCGCGGCGGTTGTGATCGCCCTGCTCGCCCCCGCGGCGCCCGCCGCCGAGAAACCCGCCAAGCCGGCCAAGAAGAAGGCCCGCGAAGAGGAAGTCCTGCGGATGGATCCGCTGCGCGTGTCCGGTCGCTACGACCTGAGTTATTCCGCGCCGATTGCCGTGCGGATCATCCGGCCGCGCGTGCATTTGAAGTACGTGGGGATGCAGTTCGATCTCAAGTTCACCGTCGATCGCTTCGGCAACCCGTACAATCTCGGAGCCACTGACATGATGGTGGATTCGGAACTGGTCTTTCAGGTCATCTCCGCCGTCCGGGCCTGGCAGTTCACCCCGGCCCAGGACAGCGACGGAAATGTGGTGGAGCGGAAGGTCATTCTGCCGGTGATCGTCGTGGCGCCGATCTGAGGGGACGGACGAGTTGAAGGTTGAGATCTGAGAGTTGAGGGTGGAGAGGCCCCGTCGGTTTTCTTGAGGATTGGCCCGGGCGCGTCGCTCCGACCAGCCCACACCCCCCGACGCTGTGAGCCACTCCTCTCCAGAGGGGATCTTGGACCTGTGTTCCTTCAGGGTATTCTCTCGAGAGGGGATCTTCGGCACGTGTTTCTTCCGGATCCCCTCTCGGAGAGGGGTGCCCGAAGGGCGGGGGGGGGTGGCTCGATGCACTCTCCGATGGGACGGCGGTGGTCGGAGACCGCCGCCACGGCGATGCGCGGAGAATAAGGCCACTACCAACAATGCACTCGCGCGCCCAACGGCAGGACCCCAACTATGGAAGGCCTTCGCCGCGCCTTCCATGAACACCCGCTTTTCCGCCTCGATTGCCCGCCACCTGCCGGACCTCATGGCGCTGCGCCGGGAGTTGCACACGCACCCTGAGATCGCGTTCGAGGAGCAATGGACGTCGGCGCGGCTGGCGGCGTTTCTCGAGGCGAGCGGCATCGCGGTGGAGCGCGGACTCGCCCGGGGCACCGGGCTCATTGCGACGATCAAGGGTCGCGGCGATCGCACGGTGGCGCTCCGGGCTGACATCGATGCCCTGCCGATTCACGAGGAGACGGGACTGCCCTATGCGTCGAAGATCCCGGGCCGGATGCATGCGTGCGGGCATGATGGGCACGCGTCCATCCTGTGCGGCGTGGCGCGCGTGCTGCAGGAGCATGCGGCCGAGCTCCCTGGCACGGTGAAGTTGCTCTTTCAACCCGCGGAAGAAATAACCAGTGGCGCTCCGTTGATGATCAAGGACGGCGCGCTCAAGGATGTGTCTGCGATCTTCGGGCTGCACGGCTGGCCCGAACTGCCGCTCGGGCACGTGGGCGTGCGGAACGGCTGCCTGATGGCGAGCACGTGCAACTTCTTCATCGAGATCACCGGCCGTGGGAGCCACGGCGCGAATCCCGGCGCCGGCATCGATCCGGTGGTCGTGGCCGCGCATCTCACGACCGCGCTGCAGGCGGTCGTGAGCCGCGAGACGAATCCCTGGGAGGCCGCGGTGCTGACGGTCGGCAAGATCGAGGCCGGGACGACGACCAACATCATACCCGAGACCGCGCGGCTGGAGGGCACGGTCCGCACCTTGAGCAAGCCGCTGCAGGATCGCATTCGCGCGGCCATCGTGCGAATGGCCGAGAACATTGCGGCGGCGTTTCGCGCCACGGCGAAGGTGCGCTTCAACGAGTTTCCGTGTCCGCCGTTGCACAACGATCCGGCGATGACGGATCTTGCGCGCACGGCGATCGACGAGACCCTCGGGCGCGAAAAGCGGATTGAGATCACCCATGCCACGATGGGCGGAGAAGACTTCGCGTACTACCTCGAGCAGGTGCCGGGGAGTTTTGTCTTCCTCGGGTTCCACAACGGCACCGAGGGCAGCTATCCGCTGCTGCACAATCCGCGTTTCGATTTCAACGACGCCGCGATTCCGTCGGGCGTCGCCGTGTTGGCCGAGCTGGCCATCCGCAGCCTCGAATCCGTGGCGGGCCGGTAGGCGATGAGGGCGCGGCGGGCGAATCCGGTGGCGTGGGCCGGCCGGTGGCGACGCACCTTCCTAACTGTCCCTTCGCTCCGCGAGGCGCGAGGAGGCTGCCGGTGGCCCTGCCGGCGACCGCAAGTTCGACCTTGAGCGCAGGGTGAACTCCGCGAAACGTGCCTGACCTACCCCTGACCATGAAAGTTTATCTGCTCACCCTTTTTCTCGCCGCGGTGGCGCAGGCGCAACCGGCTGCGGAACTCTATCAAACCTACTGTGCCGGCTGCCACGGCGCGCAAATGCAGGGCGGCCAGTACTCCGCGTTGCGCAAGCGGGAATGGATCTATGGCGGCTCGCGGGAAGAAATTCTGCGGACGGTGATGTATGGCATCGCCGGCAAGGAGATGGTGCCGTGGTCGAAACTGATTCCGATTCCGCAGGTCGAGGCCCTGGTCGACTACATCGTGGCCAGCCGCGACACGGCTCCGGCGGCCCCGGCCGCGAAGCCCGATACCTTGCAGCTCGCCGACTACACGGTCCGGATCGAGCGGCTGGTGGAGCAGGGTTTTCGCTCGGCTCCCTGGGGCATCGAGTTCGTCGACGACCGCCGCGCGCTGATCACGGAACTGCGGGGCGGGCTTCGCTGGCTGGTCGATGGCAAACTCGACCCGGAACCGATAACCGGAATCCCGGAGACGATTCAGTATGGCACGGGCGGGATGATGGACCTGGCGCTGGACCCGGACTATGCGAAGAACGGCTGGGTTTATCTCAGCTACGTGCATCCTCTCGGCCAGGGCAAAACGGAGGAGCGGCCGGCGATGACGCGGATTATTCGCGGTCGCGTGGAAGGGCACAAGTGGGTGGGGCAGGAACTGCTGTTCAACGTGCCCGACGAACTCTACTTCGTAAACCGCGGGCGCTGGGGCTGTCGGCTGCTGTTTGATCGGGAGGGCTATCTGTATTTCACCATTGGAGACATTCGGGAAAATGCGGATGTGCAGCGGCTGGATCGCCCGGCCGGGAAGACCTACCGGATCAACCGCGACGGCTCGATCCCGAAGGACAATCCGTATGCGGGGCGCGCCGACGCGATTCAGGCGATCTACACCGTCGGCAACCGCAACGTGCAGGGTATCGACCAGCACCCGGTGACGGGGCAAATCTGGGGCACCGAGCACGGACCGATGGGCGGCGACGAGTTGAATGTCCTTAAGTCCGGACTGAACTATGGGTGGCCGGTGATCACCCACGGTCTTGATTACGACGGCACGCAGGTCTCCGTGATCTCGGAGAAGCCGGGCCTGGAACAGCCGGTGAAGTTCTGGAAACCATCGCCGGGCCTCAGCGCGTTGGAGTTCTACACCGGGGATCTCTTTCCGAAGTGGAAGCACCAGGCCTTCGTGGGGGCGCTGGTGTTCCAGGAGATCAAGCGGCTGAAGCTCGCGGGCGAGAAGGTCGAACAGGAGGAGATATTTCTCAAAGGCTACGGCCGGGTGCGGGACATCAAGACCGGACCGGAAGGGGCGATCTACCTCCTGCTCAACGAGCCGGATCAGTTGGTCAGACTGACGCCGAAATAACGCCGGCCGCGTGCGGGCTCACTTCTTCGGACTGGCCGGCGCCGGCGCGGGCGGTGAGGTCGGCTGCGGCGGGGGAGCGAGGACGACGCGAAAGCCGACCCAGTCGTTCTGATTGGCCCCCGTGGTGCTCCAGCGATTGCGAGAGCTGTTCTGGCCGCGCATCTCATGGTGCGCACGGATGATGTTGCGATCGTTGGCCGAGGCGGGGCCGGCATAGTCGGTGACTTCGCCACCCGGATACCGGCCGTACCAGTCGAAGATCCACTCGAGTGGATAGCCGTACATGTCATGGATGCCCCAGGCGTTCGGCTTGCGACCGGCCACGGGATGCGTCGGCAGGCTCGGTCCGACCCAATAGTACTCGGCGACATTCGGCAGTTCGTCGTTCGAGCCGGCGCGACAGGCGTACTCCCACTGCGCCTCCGTGGGCAGCGAGAAGACGTAACCCGCCGGGAGACGCCCCGCGGATTTTTCGCGCTCCGTGAGCCAGCGGCAGAACTGTTGCGCGTCCTCCCAGCTGATGCCGACGACCGGATGGGTGTCATCCTGGATAAAACCTGGATTGCGCCAGTTCAGCCCGACGCGCTTCGGTCCGGCCTTGTCCTTCAGCAAATGGAGTCCGGCGCCGTCGCGCTCCGCGGCGGTGAGGTAGCCGGTCGCCGCGGTGAAGTACCGCCATTGGGCCACGGTGACCTCGGTCACGCCGACCCAGAACGGCCGCGTGATTGTGACGCGCGTGGCGGGCGCTTCGTCCGACTTGCTGCTGGCATCGCCGTGGCCCATGACGGCCACGCCGGCCGGTGCTTTGACGAGGGCGTAGTTGAGTCCGGAAATCTGGATCGGGTCGCCGGTGGCGGGGGCCTCCGCGGCGACGAGAGTCCGGGCAATGATTCCGAGCAGGGCCGCTCCGAGCGAGCAGGCCAGCCAAAAGGTGGAGCGTGGGGTCATGCGGTGGGTTTGGGGTAAGACGGACCACGGGTCAAAATCCATTCGCGACTCACCATTCGGCGCCGGCATCGATCCAGGTGCGGAGGAGTCCGATTTCTGCCGCGCTCAGTGCGGGTGCAGCGAACGCTGGAACGGCGAGAAAGCCGATCGCGATCAGGAAGCAGTTGAGGCGAGGGGCGCGCACGGGATGCGATTGGAAATTAGTCGCGAGCAGGACCAAGGCGATTTTTTGGCGGAAGGACCAACGGATCGAGACGGGCTTGAGCCTGAATTCAGGAAGCCAGAAATCGGACCCCCAGCGCACATCTCGCCTCCAACCTAGGCTTGCAGGCGCGGGCGGCACCGTCTCTTCCTTGGCGCCCTGCATGCGCGCGCTGTTCTGTCTTATCGGGATTTTCGTCCTCGGCCGCGACCTTGGGCTCGCCGCGGAACCGCTCCGGCTGCCGCCGGCCGATCGGCAGTCGCAAGGGCGGATTGAGACGGCGTCCGACACGTTCGGGCCGCGCGCTCCGCTCGAGTTGGCTCCCGGTTTTACATCCAGCCTCTGGGCGGCGGAGCCGATGCTCGCGAATCCGCTCTCGCTGTCATTCGACGATCGCGGACGGCTCTTTGTCGCGGAAACCCATCGTCATCGCACGAGCGTGATCGACCTGCGCGACTACCCGGAGCTGATCGAACGGGATCTCGCCAGCCGCTCCGGCGAGGATCGCACGCGGCTGTTACAAGAGGCCTTTGGCGAGCAGGTCGCCCAACTCGGCGTCGAGTCCGATCGGGTCCGGCTGATCGAGGATGCGGACGGCGACGGTCGTGCGGATCGAAGCACTGTGTTCGCCGCGGGAACGCACGCGCCTTCGGACGGGGTCGCGGCGAGCGTGCTCGCCCGGGGAAATGACGTCTGGCTGGCGCAGTCGCCAAGCCTGATGCGGCTGACTCGTGACGCCGGTCTGCCCGGCCCGGCGAAGCGGCAGGAACTGCTGCGCGGATTCGGCGTGCATGTCGGATTTGCCGGGCACGACTTGCAGGGACTCATCCTGGGGCCGGATGGGAAACTGTATTTTTCCATGGGCGACCGGGGTGCTCAGATCGAGACGAAGGAAGGGCGGACGCTCGCCCTCCCCGATACGGGAGCGATCTTTCGCTGCCATCCGGACGGCACCCAGCTCGAAGTCGTGGCGAGCGGACTGCGGAATCCCCGCGACCTGGCCTTCGACGACTTTGGTAATCTCTTCACGATCGACGGCGCCGCGGGCCAGGGTGATCGGGCGCGCTTGATTCATGTGATCGAGGGCGGCGACAGCGGCTGGCGGCTCGGTTATCAGCACGTGTCACCCGCCGAAGTCGGTCCGTGGATGCGCGAAGGATTGTGGCGTCCGCGGTTCGAGCACCAGCCGGCGTATGTTCTGCCGGCGATCGACGGCATTGAACCGGGGCCGGCGGGTCTCGCCTATTTTCCGGGGACCGGGCTGACGGCGGGTTACCGCGGACAATTTTTCGTCGCGCATTGGAACGAAGGTTCGTCCGGCAGCAGTGTCAGGACGTATGCGGTGCGAGCGGTCGGCGCGGGTTTCGCCTTGGCCGAGTCCAAGCCCTTCGTGCGCGGGGCGATTCCGACGGACGTGGCCTTTGGATCCGACGGGCGGCTCTATTTTTCGGACTGGGTGTCGGCCTGGCCCTGGCCGAAGTCCGGACGGGGACGGATCCATGCGGTGGCCGCGGCGAATCCATCTGTGGAGGACGCGGCGGCAGCCGAAGACACCCGGCGGCAGCTGACCGAGGGAACGGCGAACCGATCGCCCGCGCAACTGGCGATGGCGCTGGCCCATCCTGATCAGCGCGTGCGTCTCGCCGCACAAGTCGCGCTGGCGGAGCGGGGCGCGACCAGTCTCCCGATTTTCGAAGCGGTGGCTGGCGACACGACGGCCCCGCGGCTGGCGCGGGTGCATGCGATTTGGGGCCTGGGCCAGCTCGCGAGCCATGTGCCGGCGGCACTGAATCGCTTCGCCGCGCTGATGGCGGACAAGGACAGCGAAGTGCGCGCGCAGACGGCCAAGGTTGTCGGCGACACCCTGCGGATTGAGGCGTTCGCCGTGCTGCGGACGGCACTGCAGGATTCCGTGCCGCGCGTGGCGTTCTTTGCGGCGCAGAGTCTCGGGAAGCTGCGACGGCCCGATGCGATTCCCGCACTGCTGGGATTATTGCGAAAGAACGACGATCAGGATGCCGTGCTGCGTCACGCGGTCGTCGTCGCCCTGGCGCGACTGGGCGCGGACCCGATGCTGGCGAACACGTCGCAGGACGCGTCGCGCGCGGTGCGGCTCGGTGGGCTGCTAACGTATCGGCGGCTCGAGGATCCGGCCGTGGCGTCGTTCCTGGGAGACTTCGATCCTGGGATCGTCCGCGAGGCGGCCAGGGCGATCAACGATGGGCCGATTCCCGGCGCGTTGCCGGCGCTCGCGGCTCTCCTCGACACGGCCCCGCTCGACGACTTGGCGCTGGTGAACCGCGCGCTCAACGCGCACTTCTGCCTCGGCCAGCCGGAAAACGCGGAGGCGTTGGCGGCTTTCGCCAGCCGTCCCCATGTGCCGGCGACCCTGCGGGCGGAGGCGCTGCGGCACCTCGCATTCTGGGCGAAGCCGCCGTCGCGTGATCGCGTCACGGGCTTGCGGGGGAATCTTCCCCCGCGCGACGCCGCACCGGCCAGGAAGGCGCTGGTCGAGTTTCTCGGGCGGTTGAACGGTGGCACGCCCGAGGCAGTGCAAGTCGCGACGATCGAAGCCGTGGCCGAACTGGCTCTCCCAGGAACGGGTCACGCGCTCTGGGATGTGGTTTACCAGGCGAGTCGCCCGACGGTGGCCCGGATCGCGGCGCTGCAGGCGCTCGAGAAACTTGATGATCTCCGGCTCGAGGTCGCGGCGCAGCATGCGGCCCGTTCCGACCGGCTGCCCTTGCGGCTGGCGGCGATACCAGTCCTGCAGCGCCGGCACCCGGCGGTGGCGCTGCCGCTGTTCGGGATTTTGGCCAGCAAGGGCACGGCGATGGAACAGCGGAAGATTTTTGCGGCGCTCGCCGGCATCGACGATCCGCGGTCTGACGAGATGCTGCTGCAGGGTCTTCGCCGGTTCGAGGCCGGCGAGATTCCGGTGGCGGCGCAGGCGGAGTTGCTGGAGGCGGCGGCGCGGCGCACGACGGGACCCTTGGCGGACGCGGTCGGAAGAATTCAGGCCGCGTGGCAAGCGGGCACGGATCGGATCGCGCCCTACCGGAGCAGCCTAGAGGGTGGCGATCGCGAGCAGGGTCGCCGCCTGTTCAAGCGTCATTCGAAGATGGCTTGTCTCAAATGTCACGAAGCCGGTCGCGGCGGCAGCGGGGCCGGGCCAGTCCTGCCGAGTCTCGGACTCACGAAATCGAAGGAGCAGGTGCTCGAATCGTTGGTGGTGGCGGCTGCACACCGGGACCTGGACGTGGGACAGAGTTTAAGCCGGACGGAGCTGAGGGACTTGATGGCGTTCCTGACGGAGGCTTGGTCGCCGGACGAGCCCTGAGCCGGAATCGTGCAGTAGGAAATTACGAAGAGGCGAACTTTGTGGCCCGCCGCGTGAGCGGCGGGACTTCACCGAGCGGAGCGATGAAGAAGTTTCCGGCTTCGATCTCCACCCCCACCGAGACAGGTTTGAGCCCGAAGCCAGGAAGCCAAGAATCGGACCA
>CAINHV010000392.1 GCA_903848965.1 uncultured Opitutia bacterium
GCGCACGAGCCACGCCCCTCCGAATTGAGTGTCGGGGCGGTGTGCCTCGGCCACGCCCGGCTTGCGTGGCCTGAGTCTCCAGACCCATGAAGGGCGTAAGGGGTGACATGCCCCCGCCTTCCACCGGGCCCGGCTATCGCACCGGCAGGTGCTGCTCGAACCACGCGATCATCCGCTCGCGCATCTCGGGGAGGTACTCGTGGCCGGTCTTCGCCCACACCACGCTGCGAAAGTTATCGGGCTTTCCGTAGAGTCGATACATCTGCCCGACCTTGCCCTCAAGCGTTTCGACTCCGTCCACCGGCGCGCCGGGGTCCTGATCGCCGGAGAGTTCGAGATGCGGCCGCGGCGCGACCAGGGCGTGAATCGCCTCAGTGTCGAAATGCCGGAGCATGCCGGGCACAAAATAATAGATGCCGTGGGCGCGCATGTAGCCATGCTGGATTAGCTCGGTGAGCCGGGTGAAACAAACCACGCCGACGATCGCCTTCACGCGCTCGTCCACGGCAGCGAGCCACCAACTGCGCGTCGAACCCATGCTCATGCCGGTGGCGCCAATCTGGTTGGTGTCGATCTCCGGGCGGGTGGACAGGTAATCAAGCAAGCACTGTTCGTCCCGCACCTGCATACCCCAGAGCGTCCGGCCGAGCCAGAGGTTGATCTTGCTGAGCGACATTTCCTGCGCGGCCCTTTCCTCGATCTTTCCGGCCGGCCCGCGCCCGATCCGCTCACCATGGAAATAGCCATCGATGGCGGCCACGACGTAACCCTTCTTCACGAGTTGCGTCCCCGCATGATCGCGGGCGGCGACGTTGAGGCACACGCTGTCCTTCGAACCGCCATGCTCGTGGAGCAGCATGATGGCGGGCCGGCGTCCGGGGGCGGTGCCGGCCGGCGTCTTCGGCAGCATCACGTAGCCGGGCACCATGGCATCGGCGCCATTGTGAAATTCGATCTTCTCGAGGATGAAGTCGCCCCGGTCCTCGCGCGAAACGACGCGCACCTTGGCCGGATCGGGTCGGGCCGGAAGATCGCCCATCAGGCCGATCAGCGTCTTCCGCACCTCGAGCCGGTCGCGCTCCCAACGTGAGAGATCGGTCGGCAGCGGCCACTCGGGAAGTTTCAGCGACGCGCGAAAGTCCTCGGGCACGCCCTCCCACTTGGCGTTGAGCGGAGTGCCGCCCTTGGAATGCGGCGAGGTGGCACGTTCCTGGGCAAAGCTTGGGAGGGCAAAGGACATGAGGCTAAGAGCAAAGACGACAGCGAGGCGGGTAATCATGGGGATGACGAAAGTCAGCGCCGCCAGGGAATGCGTGACCAGTCAAAAGCCGCCCCTTGCCGAGTTGGTAGTCCCGCCTTCAGGCGGCGAAGCCCGGTCGCGAGTCGCTCGAGCCACCCGCGCGCCCGTGACTCAGCTCGCGCCGGTTTCGATTGTCCTCGGAGGGCTCACGCGAAGCAGCAGTGAAGGGCGCGAAGAGCAATCCCATGAACTTGTCCCAAGGCCCCGATCTTGAACGCGGATGACGCGGAGGACGCGGATATCAAACCAGGCTGGCGCATTCGGGTTGGGTCGGATTCGGCCGATTTCGGGTGGTCGGGAAGTGGGTCGCTCCTGGAAAAGTGGACTGGCCGACGGAAGTGCGCAGCGTCGTCCGATCCCGATCGAAGTGACAAGGCGCCTCGCGCCGCCGATCGCTTCAATCATCTGGTTCGAGGCCTTTATCCGCGAGATCCGCGTCATCCGCGGTCCACCTGTATGGGAGTTTCCTGGCTTTCTGGCATCAGGCTCAATCCCTGGCTCGACCAATCCGGAGGGAGCCTGAAA
>CAINHV010000393.1 GCA_903848965.1 uncultured Opitutia bacterium
CCCTACGGTTCGAAGGTGCCGGCGTAAACATTCATCCCGCTCCCCCGCAGGAACCCCACCAGCGTCTGCCCGCTGGCCTCCGCAAACTCGACCGCGGCGCTCGTCGGCGCGGAGATCGCCGCCACCGCCGGAATGCCGGCCGCCAACGCCTTCTGCATGATCTCGAAGGAGACGCGCCCGCTCACGAGCAGGATCCGGCCGGCGAGCGGCAGGTTCCCGGCCAAGAACGCCCAGCCGATGACTTTGTCGAGGGCGTTGTGCCGGCCGACGTCCTCCCGGACCACGGCGATGTTTCCCTCTGCATCGAACAGCGCGCTCGCGTGCAGGCCGCCCGTCGCCGCAAACCCTTCCTGCGCCGCCCGCAACCGGTCCGGAAGCGCGACCAGAACCTCGCGGCTCGGCGCGAGCTTCAAGGCGAGCGGGGGAAACTGGCCCCGCACCGCCTCGATCGTGGCCCGGCTGCAGATCCCGCAACTCGAGGACGTGAAGAGATTCCGACTCAGCCGGGCCCAGTCCACTACCACCCCCGGCGCCAGCAGGACATCGAGGACATTCTCCTCCGGCACACCCGCCGCGGGCCCGTCGGCCCGGCAATACACCATGTCGAGCACGTCGTCGCGCCCCCGCAGCAGTCCTTCGGAAATGAGGAATCCGGCCGCCAGCTCGCGATCCCTTCCCGGGGTCCGCATCACAACCGCCACGCTCCGGCCTCCGACCCGAATCTCCAGCGGCTCCTCGACCGCAATGAGATCGTCGAGCACCTCCGTCGACGCACCTTTGATCCGGATGATCGATTTGGGGCGCAGGACCTTGGCGAGCGACATGCCCGGAGAGAACCGATTCCGACTGGCGCGGCCACGTTTTTTGATAACGTGTCCAGATGGACACTCCGCGCTCCCGTCCCCCAGCCGTGCCCGGTCGCGGCGCCGGTGTTAACCCCGTCAACCGCTTCGATCGGCTGCACGTGGTGGCGGACCCGGATTGCCCGCCCGAGGAGCAGCCGAACCCGCGGACGCAGTTCCTGATCGACGGGACCGAGTCGCTGCTGACGAAGAACGACAGCCCGGATGTTGGATTCACCTACGGGCTCAATGCGTATCGGGGTTGTGAGCACGGCTGCGCGTACTGCTTCGCTCGGCCGTACCACGAGTACCTCGGCTTCTCGAGCGGCCTGGATTTCGAGACGAAGATCATGGTCAAGCTGCGCGCGCCGGAGCTGCTGCGGCACGAACTCAGCCGGCCTCAATGGCGACCGCAGCCGATCGCCATGAGCGGCGCGACCGATTGCTACCAGCCGGCCGAGCGCCAGTTCCGGCTCACCCGCCGCTGCCTCGAGGTCTGCGCGGAGCTGCGCCATCCGATCTTCATCCTCACGAAGAATGCCCTCGTGACCCGCGACCTCGACGTCCTCAGCGAGCTCGCCCGCCATCAGTGCGTCGGCGTGCATCTCTCGGTCACGACGCTCGATCCGGATCTCGCCGGGAAGCTCGAGCCACGGGCCTCCCGACCCGCGGCCCGTTTGCGCGCCATCAGGGAACTCTCCTCCGCCGGGATCCCGGTGAGCGTCCTGATCGCGCCGGTGATCCCGGGACTCAACGATCATGAGGTGCCCGCCCTCCTCGCCGCCGCCGCGGAGGCAGGGGCGCGCCGGGCCGGCTACGTGCTGCTGCGCCTGCCGTTTGCGGTGAAGGAGATCTTTACGCGCTGGCTCGACGATCACGAACCGACGAAAAAGGCGCGGGTCCTCGACCGGTTGCGCCAGTTCTCCGGCGGCAGTCTCTACCGCAGCGAATGGGGCAAGCGCATGACCGGCGAAGGGATCTTCGCCGACCAACTCCGCCAGATGTTCGACGTTTCGTGCCGGCGCGCCGGCCTCAATCAGGAGCCCATCACGCTGGCCACGTCGCACTTTCGGCGCCCGGGGGGCGATCAGCTGGATTTGTTTTGAGCCGGACACCGACAACCCACCCGCCCGGGGGTGGAAGCACCGCCGCTGGCCGGCTGGCCCTGATCGAAAATCGAGTACCGCGCGAAGCGACATCGTCATCCAAAATCAAAAATTCCGACCGCAACCTTGTGCGGGCGGCGGTGGTCTGCGATGAACCTCCGCCGGAACCGCCGCGTGAATCTTCTCGATCGCTACATCTTCAAGAGCGTCCTCTTTACCTGCGCCGCGGCGGTGGGCCTCTTCACGTTCGTCGTCGCGCTGCCGAATGTCGTCAAGGACCTGTTGGGGCCCTGGCTCGCGGGCCAGCTCGACACCCCGGCCTTCCTCCGGCTGATCGGGCTGCTCTTTCCGTTCGCGATCTCGTTCGCACTGCCCATGGGCATGCTCACGGGCGTGCTGCTGACGCTCGGCCGGCTCTCCGCCGACAGCGAGATCACTGCCATGCGGGCCTCGGGCATCAGCGTGGCCCGGCTGGCCCGGCCCGTCTTCATCCTCGCGGTGCTCTGCGCGGTCCTCGCCGTCTACGTGAACTTCGACTCGATGCCGCGCGCGCGCGTGCAGTTTCACCGCGAACTGGCCGAGGCCGTCAGGGCGAATCCGCTGCGCTTGATTGTCCCGAAGACGTTCATCCGGGACTTCGCCGGCTACGTGATCTACATCGGCGAGCAGGATGGCCCGGTGTTTCGCGACCTCTGGCTCTGGGAACTCGACGCCCAGCGCCGGGTTCGACGCGTGGTCCACGCCGATTCCGGCCGCATCGACTACGACGAGGCGAGCAACAGCCTCATTCCCACCCTGGACAATGCGAAGGTGGAGGATCGCGATTCGCGCGATCCGGAGGACTTCAGTCGTTCCCCGCGCGCGGCCTCGGTGGAAAGAGCCGAGGAGGTCCGCATCTCGCTCGATCGGCTCTTCAGCCGGAACGGCATCCGCGTCAAAACGGAGTGGCTCACCTATCCCGAGTTGCGGGCGGCCCAGGCCCGGCTCGCGGCCGATCCCGATCCGGCCCCCAACGCCGCGGCGACCGCCACCGCTCCCGTCGATCCGCAGCGCGAGATCCTGAAGATCGAGCTGATCGTGCAGGAGAAGTTCAACCTCTCGCTGGCCGTCTTCTCCTTCGCCCTGCTCGGCGTGCCGCTAGGCATCAAGGTTTCCCGCCGCGAGACCTCCGCGAACCTCGGGATCGCGCTGTTGTTGGTCCTCGGATACTACTTTCTCACCGTGATGGTGAAGTGGCTGGATCAGAATCCCGAGTATCGGCCGGAGCTGCTCTTCTGGTTGCCGAACGTGCTCTTCATCGGACTCGGCACCTGGCTGTTTCGCCGGCTCGATCGGAACTGACGCAGCGATCCGTCCAGGGCCGGCTGGGCCCGAGCCCCTCCTGCATCCGGATCAATCTGAGCCTGAAGCCAGGAAACGATCCGGGATACCGCGACTTGCGGGGCAGACCAACGGGTGCTTGCCGTTGGCTCGACTTGGGTGGCTCGGGGTTTCCTGACTTCGGGCTCCATCAGGTCCGCCCCCCGGCTGTCTCAGCCGGGAACGTGCAGTAGATGTAGGGCCGTCGCTCCTCCGACGGGCCCGTTTCACCTCATGAATCTGGGGCCTGCCGACGAGCGGCAGCCCTACACCAACGGGTTTCGACCCGCTTGGCGTTGAAATACCTCCGACTGCACCCTTCTGGCTCACGCGGAGATGCCGGTCGCAGCAGCGGACGCCCCCTGCGTGGCAACGAGCCCGGAGCGGCCGTCGATCTCCGCCATCACCTGATCGCACACCGGAATCTCATCGGGACGCGCCAGCCACTCGCGGGCGAGATCGTCGAGGCGGACAAACTGCACGTCGTGCTGCTGGCAGGCCTCAACGAACTGGCGGAAAAGTCCGCGGCAGCCCATGCCCTCGAGTTCCGCGTGCAGAGTGAAGACGTTCGGACGATCCGCCCGCAGCAGGGAAACGAGATGCGGGACAATCTGTTCCTTCGGGTACTCCGGTCGCCCCATCAATTCGTCGAGCGTCGGGAGCGTGGTGGGAATCTCGAGGGTCCGGAACACGCGGCCTTCGATCCGTGGGAAAAACGGGCCGCTGCCCCGGGTGTCGCTGGCGTACAGCAGGCCCGCCCGATCGTACACCTCGCGACTTCGCGCATTGCTCTGCCAGCCCGCAGCTCCCGCCGTGGCCGGATCGTGGCCGAAGATCCGGAGAAACTCCCGGTGGGCGGCCCCGAACTCCGCACTCACCTCCGCGAGCGACATCGTCTGCACGTAATCCTGCCAGCGGTAGTGATTATAACAATGGATCCCGACCTCGAAGCCTTGTTCGCGCACGGCCGCCATGATGTGGCCGTTGCGGCGACCAATGTGCGGCGCCGGCAGCAGCGTGCCATTCAACAGGGTGCGCACGCCGTAGAGTTTCACGACGCTAGTGCGGCTGACCTTCTGAAAGAAACCCGGGCGCAGGACGCGCGTGATGGCCCGACCCGTTTGATCGGGCCCGAGCGAGAACAGGAAACACGCCGGCACGCCCGCGGACTGGCAGTCGGTCACGAGATTCGGCACGCCCTCCCGGGTGCCGCGATCCGTGTCGACATCGATCTTCAGCGCGAGGCGGATCGGAGGGGAGGAGGACATGGGCGGCGTTGGACGAGATCGGAGTTTTTAGACAAGATTAACCGGATGAAACTCTCCGCACGCGATTGCAGCCCGTAGCGCCAGTTTCAGACTGGCGGGACGCCGGTCAGAGACCGGCGCCACTCCGAGGGCGGGGACGAGCCCCGCCCCTACGCGCACTTGGTAGGGGCGCGCCTCGTGCGCGCCCACGACGTCCACTCTCCTGTTCATCCCTTCTCGTTTCCTGTCCATCCTGTCTAAAAATCATCCCGTTCACTCGAGCCGGTAATCCTTGTGCGCGAGGTGATAGTCCAGCGTGAGCCGGATCGCGCGGCGCAGATTGACCTTCGGCGTCCAGCCGAGCTGCCGCTTGGCGTTGGCGATGGAGGGCACGCGGCGCTGGATGTCCTGATAGTACTTCCCGAAGTATTTTCCCGAGGGCACGACCACGGTCTTCGCCTTGGCCGCGTGCGCGGCGTATTCCGGAAAATTCCCGAACTCGGCGATGATCATCCTGGCCAGCTCCGCGACGCTCACGTTGTTGCGCGGGTTGCCGAGATTGAAGATCTGCCGCGAGGCGCAGCCGTCCTTGTTCTCGATGATGCGCCGCAGCGCATCGACGCCGTCATCGATAAAGGTGAAGGAGCGGCTCTGCCGGCCACCGTCGACGAGCTGGAGCGGCTTCTTAAAGATCACGTTCGAGATGAACTGGGTGAACAGCCGCGAGCTGCCCTCCTTCGGCTCGAACACCTCGTCGAGCTTCGGCCCAATCCAGTTGAACGGCCGGAAGAGGGTGTAATCGACGCCGTCCCGGACGCCGTAGGCATAAATCACGCGGTCGAGCAGTTGCTTCGAGCAGGCATAGATCCAGCGCTGCCGATCGATCGGCCCGTAAACGAGTGGACTGGTGGCCTCGTCGAGCTTCGCGTCCGGGCACATGCCGTAAACTTCCGACGTCGAGGGAAAGATGATCCGCTTGCGGTACTTTGCCGCCTGCCGGACGACGGCGAGGTTGGCCTCGAAATCCAGCTCGAAGACCCGCAGCGGGTCCTTGACGTACTGGATCGGGTTCGCGATCGCCACCAGCGGAATGACCACGTCGCACTTCTTGACGTGGTACTCGATGTACTCGCGGTTGATCGTGATGTCGCCCTCGACGAACTTGAACCGCGGATCACTCAGGCTGTCCTCGAGCTTGTGGCTCCCGATGTCCATTCCGTAGACCTCCCAGTCCTTCTGCTGGAGAATGGCCCGGGTGAGCGAGCTGCCGATAAATCCGTTGGCACCGAGGATAAGAACGCGAAGAGGCATCGGCGGACGATGGTTGGGTCAGCCGGGGTTAACCACGAAAATCATCCGCCGATCCGACAACGCCGGCGGCCCATTCGCCCGCGGCCAGCGGGTTGCGATCACTCCGTCCCTGGAGATCCCGGAGGCAGAAAAGTCTGCCCGACGCGCAACTCCGGCACCGGCCCCCGCCACTCGATCCTGGTCAACTCGAGGGCGCCGTCATGCGTCGCGACAACCAGGGGATTCACGGAAAGAATTTCGCCGGGCAGGCCCTGGCAGCCGGCCGTGGCCGGAGTTTCCGGCTCCGCCCACCAGACCATCAAACGCGAACCGCCGAAGTCGGTGAATGCGCCCGGATACGGGTCGGTCACCGCCCGGATGAAATTGAAGATACTTCGCGATGAGGCGTACCACTGGATCTTACCGTCCTCGGGCTGGCGCCCCCCAAAGTAGGTGGCCTCGAGGGGATCCTGCGGCGTCTCCGGCGCGTTGCCCGCCAGCAGGGTGTCGATGTGCTGGGCCAGAATCCGGCGGGCACACGGCAGCACCTGGCGAAAAGCCTGCTCGGCCGTGTCCCGCGGGCCGATTTCGACGCCCTCCTGCGCGACGATCGGACCGGTGTCCGCCGTCCGCTCCATCCGGTGAAGCGTCATCCCGATCTTCGATTCGCCGTGCAGCACCGCCCAGTTGATCGGCGCCCGGCCGCGATACTTCGGCAATAACGAGCCATGCATGTTGAAGGCTCCGAGCCGCGGCAGCTTGAGAATTTTCGAGCTGATCATGTTCCGGTAATATACGGACAGGATCAGGTCCGGCTGCAGGGCGGCGATGCGCTCGATCCACTCGGGCGTGTTCACCTTTTCCGGCGTGTGGATCGGGATCCCTTTCTCGCGGGCGATCACGGCGGGCGTCTTGAACCAGATTTTCTCGTTTGCGTGGTCCTCGTGGGTGATCAGCGCGATGACGTTGTCGCCGCGCTCCACCAGGAGCTGCAGGCAGGCGTAGCCCACCTCGCTATAGCCGAAAAACAGGATTCGTGGAGCGTTCACTGGAGTTTGCGCCGGCAGGTATCGCCCCCCCTCATCAGATCGACGAGCGTGAACCCACGCCGAGCGGGCCGGGAAAATGAGCGCATGCCAGTTTTCTCCCGCGGCTAAGCCTTGGTGTCGAGGACGGCGCGCACGTGGTAGCGCTGGCGCGCCCGCACGACCTGATAGGTGCGTCCCACGTATTCCCCGATCAGGCCGATGCCGACAATCGCAACGCTCATGAGGAAAAAGAGAATGCCGAACAGGGTGAACAGACCCTCGGCCGCCGTGTAGTCGAAAAACAGCCGGCGGATTGCCAGCGTCCCGACCAGCAGGAAGCTGCCGCTACAGCATGCCATCGCGAACATCGTGAAATATTGGAGTGGCACGAGGGAGAAGCCCGTGACGAGGTCGAAGTTCAGCCGGATGAGCTTGTAGAGGGAGTAGTTCGACACGCCCGCATGGCGCTCCTCATGGCGCACCGGCACCTCGGTCGGATTTCCCGCGAAGCTGTAGGCCAGAGCCGGGATGAAGGTGTTGATTGCACCGCTCCGGACGATCGCATCGATGATCTCGCGCGAGTAGGCGCGGAGCATGCAGCCCTGATCCGTCATCTGGATGTTGGTGATCCGCTCGCGGATGACGTTAATCAACCGCGACGCAGAGGTGCGGAAAGCCGAGTCCTTCCGATCCTGGCGGCAGCCGCCCACGTAGTCGTGGCCGGCGTCGATTTTCTCCAGCAGCCGCGGGATCTCCTCGGGCGGATTCTGGAGGTCGGCATCGAGCGTGATGATCGTCGTCCCGCGCACGCGCTCGAAGGCCGCCATGATCGCCATGTGCTGCCCGTAGTTCGCGTTGAAATCGATCACGCGCGTCACGTCGGGGCGCCGCGCATGCTGTTCCTGCAGCAACCGGAGCGAGGCGTCGGCGCTGCCATCGTTGGTGAAGAGGATCTCGTACGAGCGCCCGAGTCCATCGAGCACCGGATAAAGCCGGGCGAAGAGCGTGGGCAGGTTCAACGCCTCGTTGAAAACGGGGATGACCACGGACAGCGCCGGAGGGGTGGATTCGCTCATGGCCGGTGAGCTTGGAGAATCGCCGCGAGCTGCTCAACCACCCGCGCCACGTCCGCCCGCGTCATCGCCGGAAAGAGCGGCACCGTGAGGATATTCCGCCCGGCGTACTCCGCGTGCGGAAAATCGCCGTCCTTCCAGCCCAGCCGCCGATACAGCGCGAACCGGTGAATGACCGGATAATGGACACCGGTGCCGATGCCCGCGGCCTGCAGCTTGGCCATCACGTCGGCCCGCTTCACGGTGAGCCGGTCTTCCGGCAGCAGGACCTGGAACATGTGCCAGTTCGTGTTCGTGAAATCGGCCGGCGGCAATTGCAGCCCGGCGACCGCGGCGCCCTGCGCGGCGAACAACTCGAAGTAATCCCGCGCGAGCTCGCGGCGGCGCGCATTGAACCCGGCCAGTCGCGGCAATTGGCCCAGTCCCACGCGGGCGGCAACATCGGTGAGATTGAATTTTCCACCCGCGACCTCGACTTCCATCCCGTCGAAGCCGGTGCGGACCACACCCTGCAGCCGGTATTGCTCCGCCAGCTTCTCCTCGCGCTCGTCGTTCAGCACGAGGCAGCCGCCCTCGATCGTCGTGATGTTCTTGTTGGGATGAAAACTGAAGGAGACGAAATCCCCGAACGATCCGATCCGGCGGCCGCCCCAGGTGCTGCCCAGCGATTGTGCCGCGTCCTCGATCACGCGCAGCCGGTGCCGGCCGGCAATCGCGTGGAGCCGATCGCGATCGACCGGCAATCCCGCGAGATCCACCGGCAGGATGGCGCGCGTCGCCGGCGTGATCGCCGCCTCGACCCGATCCAAATCGATGTTCCGGGTGACGGGATCGATATCCACGAAGACGGGACGCGCGCCCACGGCGAGAATCACATTGCTGGTCGCCACCCACGAGAGCGGGGTCGTAATCACCTCGTGGCCCGGACCAATGCCGGCGATGCGGAGCGCGATTTCCATCGTGCACGTGCCGGAATTGAACACCCGCACCGGCCGGCCCCCGCAGTACTCCGACAGTTTCGCCTCCAGCTCCTTCACCTTCGGACCCGAGGTGAGCCAGCCCGAACGCAGGACCTCCGCGACGCCGGCAATCGTCTCGTCGTCGATCGTCGGCCGCGTCAGCGGCAGAAAGGGCGGCGAACTGGCCGGGGCAGCGGACTCGGATCGGGCAGGCGCGGACATGTCAGGGTTGATTGCTGAACAGATAGTGGCCCGGCGATTCGGCGAGCAAATGATAACGGAAGCCCGGCACCGCGAAGAGCGGCAGCGGTTCTCCGGCCCGCTCCGCCGCGGCGATGGCCTCGGGCGCCGGGCTCACGTGGCGTTTCCGGGCCACGACAAAAATCCGCCCGGGACCGGTCCACTGATCGAGCAGTTCATTTCGATCAATGAAGCGTCCGCTGGTGCGCGCGACAGGATCGATGTCCACCTCGAGTTCACCGATCCACGCCACCGTCCCCACCGGCCGGCCGGTGTAAAACGTGAAGTCGTGGAAGAATTCGTAGTAGTGAAAAATGCGATCGCCGGGCCTGGCCTGCGCCTGAAAGTGGCGCGCGAGGTCCTTCGTCCCCGCCCGCGAAATCGAGTCCTGCAGCCCGCCGAGCAGGAGGTAGAACGCGCCGATTGAGCCGGCGAAGGCGAAGCCCGCGAACCGCCAGCGCCGGCGACCCACGAGCCAGGGCACGAACGCCGCGCCGATCAGCAGGACGAACGCCGCCGCCATGCCGCCGGGCCGGAGTGCCGCCGCCTGCTCCGGCGTGCTGATGATTCCCGGCTTGAAGAGCACTACGATCAGGGCCGCCCCCAGCGCGCTCGCCATCACCCCGTAAACACGCAGCGCCCAGCGCAACGCGTCCGACGCTCGATCATGCCAGTGCCTTGCCAGCCAGGCGCCGATCAACACCGCGAGCGGCGGAAATACCGGCAGAATGTAGGGAATCAGCTTCGACTGCGATTTGCTGAAGAAGAGAAAGACAAAGGCGGCCCACGTGACGAGGAACCACGCCTCTGCATTCTCGTGCCGGCGGGCCCAGCCGCCGCGCAACGCGCTCTTCAGCGCCCCCCACAGGCAGCCCGTCCAGGGAAACAAACCCAGCAGGACGATCGGCCCGAAGAACCACCACGGCGCGGTTCGCTCGTGCGTCGAGGTTGTGAACCGTTCCCAATGCTCGCGCACGAAATAGAAGGACGCCCACTCCGGGTTCCGCTGCGCCACCAGGACATGCCAGGGCGCCGCGATCGCGAGAAAGAGCAGGATGCCGCTCGGGAGGTACAACGGAAGCAGCCGGCGCCATTGATTGAAGATGAGCAGCCAGAGGAACATCACCGCGCCGGGGAGCAGGAAGCCGATCAGTCCCTTGGTCAGCGTCGCGAGTGCCGCGCTGGCATACAGCCCGTAGAACAACCACCGGCGGCGGGCCCCCGACTCGCGCACGGCGAGATGAAAACAGAACAGCGTGGCCGTCATCAGCACCGACATCGCCATGTCGAGGAGCAGGATTCGGCTCAGGACGAAAAAGAGCAGCGACCCGCCGAGCACAACCGCCGCGGCCAAGCCCGCCGTCCGGCCATGACAGCGCCGGCCGACCGCATACGTCAGCAGAATCCCG
The DNA here is from genome assembly GCA_903848965.1 of uncultured Opitutia bacterium. Taxonomy (GTDB): domain Bacteria; phylum Verrucomicrobiota; class Verrucomicrobiia; order Opitutales; family Opitutaceae; genus ER46. Next base: position 10,554 of record CAINHV010000393.1, read on the forward strand.
GCGAGGGCGAACAAGGCCACCGGCGCGCGCATCGCCCACTCCGCCGGGCCAAACACCTGCAACATGCCGGCAACGGCCCAGTACATGAGTGGTGGCTTCTCGAAATAAACAACGCCGTTGAGCCGCGGGGTCACGTAATCCCCGGTGGCGACCATCTCCCGCGGAATTTCCGCGTAACGTCCCTCGTCGGGGTTCGCCAGCGGGGTATCACCGAGTTGCGCAAACAGCAGCAGACCGAAGCAGACCGCCAGCCACGCCAGATCGGACCAGGGCCCGGGCACGGCGGGACGGCCGGGCGCCGGCACTGGTTGTTCCCTGTTGGACTCCGCCGCTCGCATCCCAGACATTCTGCCCATCCTCACGATCCCCTTCGCCCGGAGAAAGCACTTTCTTTGGGACACGGGCGGCTTCGCTGCGGCGCAGCCGAAACACCCCGGCGCCGCGCGCCACCCTTCTGAAGAGGGGGAACTCCCAAGACAATCGTTCGCCATTGGCCCCCTCTGGAGAGGGGTGCCCGTCAGGGCGGGGGGGGGTAGCGGCCCTAATCAATTTTCTTCGTGCAGTGCCGGCCGGCCCGCGGCCAAATGACCTTCCATGGCAGCGGACAAGCCTTTCGCATTCATCTGCGGTTCCGACGACTTCCTCGTCGGCCGGGTCGGCCGTGACCGCTGGGCCGCCCTGACCGCACAGGTGGACGACGAATTCTCGCGCGAGGTCCTCAACGGCTTCGCCGGCAACGTCAGCGAGGTCGAGACCGCCGTGAACCGGTTTCGCGAAGCGGTGCAGACCATCTCGATGTTCGGCGGCCGGCGCGCGATCTGGCTGAAGGATGTCAATTTCCTCGCCGACACCGTCACCGGCCGCGCCGAGAGCACGCTCAAGCTGGTCGAGGATCTCCAGGCCATCCTCGCCGCGGTGAACCCCGCCGAAACCCTCGTGCTCGTGACCGCAGCACCGGTCGATCGCCGGCGCTCCTTTCCGAAGTGGTGCGAGAAGCACGCCGACTTCCTGCTCGTGGGCGGCGACGCGGCCGCGGCCGGCGAGGCGCTGGCCGGCGTGGTTCTCGCCGAGGCGAAGGCCATCGGCGCGAGCTTCGGCCCCGGCGCCGTGGACCTGCTCCTGGCGAAAATCGGCGCGAACACCCGGCTGCTGGTCGAGGAAACCAACAAGCTCGCCGCCCATGCGGGCGACGGGGAAAAAATCTCGGAAGCCGACGTCGCCGAACTCACGCCCAACGTGGCCGAAGGCGACTTCTTCGAGTCCGCGGAAGCGTTTTTCAGCGGCAACCTGCCGTGGACCCTGAAGGCGCTGCACCGGCACTTCTTCACCGGCGGCGATGCCCGCCCGGTGATCAGCGCGCTGCAGAACCGCAATCGGATCCTGCTCCAGGTTCGCGCCTTGATTGATGCCGGCCAGGCGCGGCTCGGGCCGCGCGGACTCGACGGTCTGCCCGCGGCAGCTTCGATCCACGCTGCGCGCTTCGTCGGCGCCACCGAGAAGAGCTCTTACAATCTTTTCAGCCAGAATGCCTGGTATGTCGGCAAACTCGCCGGCGGCGCCAAGCTCCCGCCGCTGCGCCGCTTGATCGACAGCCAGCAGGAGTTCATCGCCGCCTTCGAGGAAATCATCCGCCGCCCCAACGAGCAGGAGGAAGTCCTGCGGGATCTGGCGGTGCGGTGCCTGTCGTAGCCACGGCCGACGGCGGGCCCCGTCAGGCCCAGCGCCAAGCGCGACCCGCCGGATCAGGAAAACCGCGGGCGTCTCGCCTTTTTGCCTCCAGGCCCGGATCCTCGTTGTCATCTAATAGATGACATCAAGGTGGTGCGGAGAGTCTGAGGACGCGCCCGATTCCGACTACCCGTCGAATGGGCTGCCAGATCACCCCGGATTTCGTTTTTCCGTTCGCCATCATCCGGCCGCGCGGCTTATTGACCGACCCTCCCGTGAACGACCCGTCCTCTCTCGCCGACGCGCCCATTTTCAACGTCCTCGCCGACCGTTACGCATCGCCCGCGATGAAGGCCATCTGGTCCCAGCACGGACGCGTCGCGCTCGAACGCGATTTCTGGATCGCGGTGATGAAGGCCCAACGGGATCTCGGAGTCCCGATCCCCGCGGAGGCGATCAAGGATTACGAGAGGGTGAAGGATAAGATCGATCTGCCGGCGATCGCGAAGCGCGAGCGGGTAACGCTCCACGACGTGAAGGCCCGGATCGAGGAGTTCTCCGATCTCGCCCAGCGCCAGTTCATCCACCTCGGGCTGACGAGCCGCGACCTCACGGAGAACGTCGAGCAGCTCCAGGTGTTACGCTCGCTCAAGCTCGTGCAATTCAAGGCAGCCGCCGTACTGCTGTCGCTCTCCAACCAGGCCGAGACCCACCGCGACCTGATGATCACCGGGCGCACCCACAATGTGCCGGCCCAGCCGACGACGCTCGGCAAGCGCCTCGCGATGTTCGGCCAGGAGCTGCTGATCGCGTTCACCCGGCTCGAGGAGCTGATCAATCGCTACCCCGTCCGCGGCCTGAAGGGCGCCGTCGGCACGCAGCTCGATCAGCTCACGCTGCTCGGCGGCGACAGCAACAAGGTCGACCAGCTCGAATCCCGCGTCCTCAAGCACCTCGGCTTCCGCGCCTCGTTTAGCGCCGTCGGCCAGATCTACCCGCGCAGCCTCGATTTCGAAGTCGTCACCGCCCTGCACCAACTCGGTGCGGCCGCGGCCAGTTGCGCCACAACGCTGCGGCTCATGGCCGGGGCCGGATTGTTGACCGAGGGTTTCCAGCAGGGCCAGGTCGGGTCGTCGGCCATGCCCCACAAAGTCAACGCCCGGAATTGCGAACGCATCTGCGGCTTCTCCACCATCCTCAGCGGCTACGTGACGATGACGGGCGCGCTGGCCGGCCACCAATGGAACGAAGGCGATGTGTCCTGCTCGGTCGTCCGCCGCGTGGCGCTGCCTGACTCCTTCTTCGCCCTCGACGGCCTGCTGGAGACCTACGCCACCGTCCTGCAGCAGATGGAAGTCTTCCCCGCCGCCATCGCCGCGGAGAACCAGCGCAATCTCCCTTTCCTCACCACCACGACCATCCTGATGGAGGCCGTGAAACGCGGCGCGGGCCGCGAGACCGCTCACGAGGCGATCAAGGAACACTCACTCGCCGCCGCGAAGGCGCTGCGCTCGGGCAACGGTGACGCGGATCTCCTTGCCCGCCTGGCCGGCGATCGCCGCATCGGCCTCAGCAGGAAGGCCCTGCAGGGGATTCTCGCGGAGAACTCCCGTTTCGTCGGCGCGGCGCCCCATCAGGTCGACGCCTTCGTCGGCGAAGTGAAGCCTCTGGCGAAGAAGTACCGGGGCTCCGCGGATTACCGACCCGGGAAGCTGCTCTGAGCCGGAGGCCGGCAGTTGCCGGCGACAAGCGACGGCCCTACAGTCAACCGCATGTTCCCGACTGAGCGGGAGTGGCATGGGTCTCCAGACCCATGACCTGAAATAGGGTACCCGATCGCGGATCAGCCTCTCGACCCGCTTCAGAGCGGCGCTTCGCTCACTCCCCCGCCACCGGGCTGCCCGCCGTCGTCCTCGGCACCGTCATCGGGGAAATTTGAGTTTGCCACCACCCGTGACGGTGCGCTTCTTTGAACCTTCACGTTCTCTTCCAACCTTTGTCCAAAACCTCTCATGGCTGAACTCGTAGGAAATGTCTTGGTAGGCCAGTCCGGTGGCCCCACTTCCGTCATCAACGCCAGCGTCGCGGGAATTATCTCGGAAGCGCTAAACCATGAGTGCGTCGAGGAGATTTACGGGGCGCTGAACGGGGTGCTTGGCATCCTGCAAGAGGACCTGATCGACCTCGCCTCCGAGTCGCAGCAACAGATTCGCGCCCTCCGCCACACGCCCGGCGCCGCCCTCGGCACCTGCCGTTACAAGCTCAAGAAGCAGCAGGACTTCGAGCGCGTCCTCGAGGTCTTCAAGGCGCACAACATTCGCTACTTTTTCTACATCGGCGGCAACGACTCCCAGGACACCGCGGACAAGATTTCCAAGCTCGCGCAGCAGCAGGGCTATGAACTCCGAGTGATTGGCGTGCCGAAGACGATCGACAACGATCTGCCCGGCACCGACCACTGCCCGGGCTACGCCAGCGCCATCAAGTACCTCGCCACCAGCGTCCGCGAGCTCGCGTGCGACAATGAGGCGATGGGCCAGGGCGACCTCGTTTCCATTGTCGAAGTCATGGGCCGCAGCGCCGGCTGGCTCGCCGCCGGCACCGCGCTGGCCAAGCGTCGCGACCACCCGCACGATCCGCCCCACCTCATTTATCTCCCTGAGATCCCCTTCGATCAGGCCAAGTGCATCGAGGACATCAAGCGGACCCTGAAGCGCGAGAAGTTCTGCCAGATCGTCGTCGCCGAGGGCCTCGTCGACAGCGATGGCAACTACGTCGCGGCCGACGCCGCCACGGATGCGTTCGGTCACGCCCAGCTCGGCGGCGCCGGCGATGCGCTCGCCGAGATCATCGGTTCCAATCTCCCCGGCGTGAAGGTCCGCGTCGCCAAGCCCGGCTTACTCCAGCGCTGCGCCGCGCATGCCGCGTCGAAGACCGATGCCGACGAAGCCTACCTCGCCGGCCAGGCCGCGGTCAAAGCCGCGATCAATGGCGAGACCGACAAGATGGTCACCCTCGTCCGCGGCGATGCCGAGCACTACACCTGCGAAACCGGGCTGACCCCGCTCAGCGAAGTCGCCAATTCGGTCAAGAAGCTGCCCCGCGAGTGGATTAACGAGGACGGCGTCAGCATGAACTTCCAGTTCCTGCGCTACGCCCAGCCGCTCATCCAGGGCGAGATCACGCTCCCCCACGACGCCGGCGTGCCGGTGTTCGCGCGGCTCGACAAGGTCCGGGTCGACAAGTCGCTCCCAGCCTTCGAGGCCTGATTTCCGGCTCCGCTGGGAGTCGTCGGTTTTTCCGTCAGTCCGCCCGCCAGGCGGACTGACTTTTTTTTGTTAGCCAGCGGCGATCCGCTGGGCCTAGATTCCCCGCCTTCCCTCCCCGGCGCTTCGCCTGCGCGCACCCCCCGCCCCATGTACCTGATTCTCTTCCTCGCTGTCTCCGGCCTGATCCTCGCCGGCGCCTACCGCTGGTACGGCCGCATCCTGGCCAGTTATCTTCAGCTCGATCCCACGGTCGCCACACCGGCCCACACGCAACGCGACGGCCTCGATTACGAACCGGCGCGCAAGTCCTGGCTGCTGCCGCAGCACTTCTCCGCGATCGCTGCCGCGGGTCCGATCGTCGGGCCCATTCTTGCGGGCACCTACTTCGGCTGGTTGCCCGCGTGGATCTGGCTGATCGTCGGCGCCATCTTCATCGGCGGGGTGCACGATCTCTTCACCCTGGTGGCCTCCGTGCGCCATGGCGCCAAGTCGATCGCCGAGGTGGTACGGCGCTACATGAATCGCCGGTCCTACCTGCTGTTTCTCGCGTTCATCTGGATCTCACTCGTCTACGTCATCATCGCGTTCACCGACGTGACCGCCGGCACTTTTGTCCAGCCGGCTGCGACCGCCGACGGCGCGGCCCCCGGCCCGGCCGTGGCGACGTCATCGATCCTCTACCTCGGGTTGGCGCTGGTAATGGGATTCTGCATGCGCCGCTTCAAGCTCGGCGAAGGCAAGGCACAGATGATCTTCCTTCCGCTGGTCGTCCTCGCGATCGTGGCCGGCCCGTACCTTCCGATCGACATCGCCGCCCTCACCGGCAGCTCCCGGCCGCAGCTCCTGTGGGATCACATGCTGCTGATCTATTGTTTCTTTGCGGCCCTTTCGCCGCTGTGGCTGTTGATGCAACCCCGCGGGGCGCTCGGGGGATACTTCCTCTACGTCATCCTCGTCGTTGGCATTCTCGGGGCGATCGTCGGCGGCGTGACGGGGCGGCTGGATATCGTCTCACCCGCCATGTCGGACGCGCAGTTCTTCACGTTCAACGGCACCACCCCGCCGATCCTGCCCATCCTCTTCATCACGATCGCCTGCGGGGCGTGTTCGGGATTCCACTCCATCGTCGCCAGCGGCACCACCTCGAAGCAGTTGTCCAACGAGACGGACGCCAAGCCGGTGGCGTATGGCTCGATGCTCCTCGAGTCCTTCCTCGCCTGTCTCAGCCTGGCCACGGTGATGATCATGGCCAAGCCAACGGGCCGCCCCGACCTGACCTACGCCGATGGGATCGCTCTCTTCATGAACAACGCGACCTTCGGGCTCGTCTCGGTCGACGTCGCGCGCCAGTTCGGCCTGCTCTGCTTCGCCACGTTTGTCTTCGACACCCTCGATTCCTGCACCCGGCTTGCGCGCTATGTGCTGCTGGAACTCACGGGCTGGAAGGGCCGCTTCGGCATGGTCGGAGCCACGCTTCTCACCCTCGCCCTCCCTGCCATCGTCGTGAGCCTGCCCCCGGCCGTCGTCGCCGGACAGCAGTTGCCCGTCTGGCGGGCGTTCTGGGGACTCTTCGGCACGTCCAACCAATTGCTCGCCGCCCTCGCGCTGCTCGGCGTCACCGTCTGGCTGCACCAGCGTGGCAAGTCGGTGTGGTTCAGCCTCGGGCCGACGCTCTTCATGCTCGTCATGACGATGTGGAGCCTGGCGATTACGCTGAGTGTCCATCTCAACCGACTGAAGGTGGGCAACGTCGCCGCCGTGCATCACATCGAGTTCGGTGTCGCCATGCTGCTGCTCGTGATGGCGGTCTGGCTCGTGATCGAAGCAATCCTGTTGGTCCGCTCCCGGACCCCGGGCACCCCGATGTCCGGGCCGGTTCCCAGCGCGGCTTAGTCCGGGCGTGGATGGGCCAGACCCCCTGCAAGCATTTCGCAGGGGGGCAGTCTTGCCCGTTAGACGAGCTCAGGGTCCCGAGCAGGTCGAGGGACTGCGCCCCTACTTGGCGTTTTTATCAGACCGCCGCGCGCAACGCGTCCACCGCCTTCACCCAGGTCGCTTCGCTGCCAAATCCACCGGGCTTGATCCCCATCAACCACCGCTCGCCATCCGCCTCGGCGGATGCGAGCACCAGTCCGGGCTCGATGTCGCCCAACACGCGCAGCGCCTCGATGCCCCACGCATCGCAGAGGGCGCGGGCCGTCTCGCCTCCCGTAACCATCAACCGGCGCACTCCGGTCGCGGCCGCCACCTGCCGGACGGCCTCAGTCAACGCGGCCAGAACCACGCCGCTTTCGACCGTGGCCCCGCCCGGAGATCGCGCGACGATATGCAGGCCCGAAGCGCCCGAAGCGCGAATCGAGGCGATAGCCGCCCGTGCCGCCGCGATCGGATCAGCCGGGTCGAGCTCATGCACCGCCACGTGCCGGTCGCCCGCCAGCCGCGCCGCCTGCACCCGGTTCAAGGGATGCGCGCTGCCGCAGACGAACAGAACCGGCCCGGGCGGCAGCGCTCCCTGCGCTTCCGTCACCGTCACAACCGAGGGTCGGACGAGCCGAGGGGCCAACACGCGGGCCAACGCCCCGGAGCCCACCGCCATCCAGGGCTGCCCCGCGGCCTGGCGCGCCTCGATCGCGCGGACAAAATCATCATCGGTGGCCACATCGAGTGCGATTACCCGCCCGTCGGTCCCGGCCGGCACGGCAGTTCGAATCGAATTCTCGCGCACGGGAAAGACGGGATCGCGACCGAAGTCCGTCTCCGCCACGGGCACGCCCTTCACCAGCAGCAAGCCGTCGCGCACCGTCCGGCCCGCATGGGGATTCGCGGGCGTAAACAGGATCGTGGTGTCGGGCAGCGCCGCGGCCACCGCCGCCAGTTCCGCGGCAACCGGCCCCCGCATCGTCGAATCGATCTTCTTGAAGAGCAGCCGCGCGCCCCGCGCCCGGCCCGCCGCGAGCGCCTTCGTCACCGCGGCTGCCGCGATCGCGGGACCGGCGTTGCGCGTCTCGGTGTTGAAACCGACGACGTCCTCCGGACCGCAGGCCTTCCAGCCTTCGATGGTCCAGGTGACGATCGCCGGCCGGCCGGCGCGGTGAAACGCCGCGGCGACTTCGAGCGCCCCGCTCAGGTCGTCGGCGAGAAAGTAGTCGCTCATTGATTTTTCGCGCCGCGAAAAATCTAGGCCGTCGCCGGACGACGGGCGGCCATGGTGGCGGCCAGTTTCAAGGCCTGGACCAGGCTCCGGGGATCGCCGGTGCCCTTGCCGGCATTGGCAAAGTCGGTGCCGTGCTCGACCGAGGTCCGGATGATCGGGAGACCGAGGGTGACGTTCACGCCCTGCCAGATGCCGAGCATCTTCGCGGCGACGTGTCCTTGGTCGTGATACATCGCGATCGCACAGTCGAATTCGCCCTGCAGGGTGCGGAAGAAAACGGTGTCACCCGCATACGGTCCGCTGACTCGAAATCCGCGACGCTTCGCCTCCTCGATCGCCGGGGTGATGAACTTGATTTCCTCGTCGCCGAAGAGCCCGCCCTCGCCCGCATGGGGATTCAATCCCGCGATCGCGATGTGCGGCTGCTCGATCCCCAGCTGGCGCACACCGTCATGCGCGAGCTGCACGACCTGCAGGATCCGCTCCGGCTTCACCCGCGCGATCGCCTCGCTCAGCGCGACGTGCGTGCTGACGTGGCAGATGCGGAGCTTCCCCGCGACTAGCATCATCGTGACCTTCGGCTTGCCGCACAGCTCGGCCAGCAACTCGGTGTGGCCGTCATAGTGATAACCCGCGGCATGCAGCGCCGCCTTGTTCAGCGCCGACGTCACCACCGCCGCGGTTTCCCCCGCGAGGGTCAGCTCCACCGCGCGCTTGATCGCCTCGTAGGCCGCGCGACCCGTGGACGCATCGACCCGCGAACGCACGAGCGTAGCCGCCTCGAGGTTGGCGAGATCGATCACGTCGATCACGTCGGGATCGTCGCCAGCCTCGGCGGGACGGCTGATGACCCGAACCTGTGACGGCACTTTCGTGATCGCCAGCGCGGCCCGCATCACGCCGGCATCCCCAATCACGATCGGCCGGCACACCGCCCGGACCTCGGGATCGCGAAAACCTTTCGTGATCAACTCGGGCCCGGTGCCGGCAGCGTCGCCCAGCGTGACGGCCAGGATCGGTTGGGAGGTGGATGACATGGAATTGAGTCTGTGGCCGGCCGGGAGGTGGCTGCGAGCGTAAGCGAATGGGTGAAGATTCAGGGAAACGTGGTTTCGATTTGTGACATCAGTGAAATTCGTGGCTACCCCGAAATTTGAGCCCCGGAATCAAACCACGGTCCTCGCGCGGAAGCGCGCATCCGACTACGACCCGGCGGCCAACTCCAGAAAATCCGACGGCTCAGGTCTGCGGTCCGGTCGGGAGCTTGCGAGGCCGGACCCTCACCGTAGGCTTCGGCTCCATGCGGCTTGGCCCCTACGAACTCACCTCGAACCTGTTCCTTTCGCCGCTTGCCGGCTACACGAACCTGCCCATGCGGCTGACGGTTCGGGAGCTCGGTGGGCTGGCCTGGGCCACAACGGATCTCGTCAATGCCCGTTCTCTCCTCGAGCGCAACCGGACCGCGCTGCAACTCGTGGCCTCGGCCGCCGGCGATGAGCCGTTTGCCATTCAGTTGTTCGGCAGCGTGCCCGAAGAGATGCGCGACGCGGCCGTGATGTGCCAGGAACTCGGGGTTCAATCGGTCGACATCAACATGGGCTGCCCGGTGAAGAAAGTCGTCAAGATCGGCGGCGGCTCCGCGATGATGACCGAACTCGACAAGACCGCCGCCCTCGTGCGCGGCATGATCGGCGCCGTGAGGATTCCCATTACCGCGAAAATGCGGCTGGGCTGGGACGAAGATAACCTCACCGCGCCGGATCTCGCCCGCGTACTCGAGGACGCCGGCGTCGCCGCGATCTTTGTTCATGGCCGCACCCGGGCCCAGGGATTTTCAGGCACGGTGAATGTGGCCGGCATCCGCGCCGTCGTGGAAGCGGTCCGGCGCATTCCCGTGATCGGCAATGGCGACATCACCACGCCCGAGTCCGCGAAGCACATGATCGAAGCCACGGGCTGCGCGGGCGTGAGCATCGGCCGCGGGGCGTTCTACGATCCCTGGATTTTCCGCCGCACGCATCATTATCTGCAAACCGGCGAACTCCTCCCGGAGCCGGCGTTCGCCGAACGGGTGGCGGTGATGCGCCGGCATTTTGAGCGTTATCTCGAGTTCTATGGCGAGGAGCACGGGGCCCGGCTCTTCCGCAAGGTGGCGCCGTGGTACGCCAAGCGCTTCGGCCCCTCGAAGCCGTTCAAGCACCGGATCCTCACGATGCGTTCGCGCGCCGACTTCGAGGCGGCCATCGCGGAGTATCTCGGCTGGCGCGCTCAGTTCTGCGATGCGAACGGCGAGCTGCTCGAAAAGTATCTGCCCGCTCCGATGGTGCCCTCGTTCATGCGCGAACCAGGCTCACCCGACAGCACCGAGCGGATGTCGATCCCGGTCCCCAGGGGCCCGGTCGAAGTCTGGTAACGGGTGCGGCGAGTACGCCCACGAGTCCCGATTGTGTCGGGCTGCCGCTCGCCGGCAGGCCCAAAATTCACGAGGGAATACGGCCCATCGCAAGCCGTTCGACAGGCGCACGGCCTGACGTTCGATTCCCCTAATGGCCCTGTTCGAGTCGAAGGGCGACGGCCCGACTTCAACTGCACGCTCCCCGCTTAGGCCCCCCGGGCCGACCTGAAACGCAATACGTTACAAGTCGGGTCGGCCTCCGCCGCGGATCAGTACTTCCGGGAGACGGTGGCGCCGGACTTGTCCTTGAAAATCAGGAGCTTTCGCTCCGCGTCCACGCCGTCGAACACGATGCCGAGGCCGGAATCGACGGTCTCACCCTCCCGGGCCATCCGGCCATTCACGAAAGCGCGGGAGGGCGAGCCTTGGAAAACGCCGCTGACCTTGGCATTCGCCACGAAGGATCGAAACGCCGGGGTCGCCGCGGCTGCCGCCTCAACTTCCGCGGTGGCCGCAACCCCCGGACTGAGCAAGGCCTGGGTCGACACGCTCTTGGGGACGGCCACCTTGTTGGCCGGATCGACAATCGAATCAGCGCTGGCCTGATCGCTGGCATTCCGCGCGGCCACGACATCCGTGGCCTTGTTGATCGCATTCACGGGAGCCTTGGCCATCGCGTTGAGCGCGTCCGAGGGTGTCAGCGGAGCGGGCGCTGCCGGCTGAGCCGCGGCGGGTGGAGGAGCCTTCTTGGCCACGGGCGGCGGAGCCGGGGGCACTGCGGTGTACCTGGTCCAAGCAAAGAAGACTCCGCCCAACACAACCAGGGCGGCGATGGCCAGGCCGGCCAACTTGATCAGGCGCTTCGATTTGCCGCCACCTGCTGCAGGGGGCGTCGCGGCGGTTTCGGCTGCCGCAGCCGCCGGCGGGGCGGCGACTGGAATCGGCGGAGTCGTCATGCCCGTCTTGGCCGGTGCCACCACCGGGAACGGCGGTGGCACTTTCGGCGGCGCTCCCACGGGGGCGGCAGCGGGCGGAGGGGGTGGCGGAGGCAGCCCGCCCGCCGCGACCGTGGCAGCCGGATCGGGAGAAGAAACGGGAATCGGCTCCGG
>CAINHV010000394.1 GCA_903848965.1 uncultured Opitutia bacterium
CCGGTCTCAATCTGGCTGTAGTAGGTGCTATTGTATTCCGAACTTGTCCGGAAGATACTGAAGCCGAAGCCAAGTTCCTTTTGAAAGAGCCATGGTTCCTCGAACGACATGACGACTTCGCTCGAGAGCGAGCCGAGCTGCATCCGCAAACGGAATTTTTGGCCGTCGCCCTGGAAGAAGGAACGGCGGTTGAAGAGGTCGAAATTGGACTGGGAAACCTCCGCGAACAACGACGCCCGCTCGAGCGAGCTGAAGCCGGCGCCGAAGGTGAGATTGCCCGTCCGGCCTTCCTGGATCGCGATGCGCATGGTGCGACGACCGGGAATATTGGTCTCGTGCGGGGTCACGTTCACGTCCTCGAAGAAGCGCGTGTTCTCGAGGCGCAGCGTGCTCAGCTTCATCAGTACAGTGCTGAACACGTCACCCGGGCCGAGCACGAGCTCGCGCAGGATGACGGTGCTCTTGGTCTTCGAGTTGCCCTCGATTTCGATCGATTCGACAAGGAACTTTTCGCTCTCGTTGATGCGATACTCAATGTCGATGGCGCCCGTCGCGACGTTCGGCTTCCGGAACAGGCTGACGCGGGTATCGAGATAACCGTCCTTGCCGTAGAAGTCCGTCAGCCGCTCCACGTCCTTGTCGAGTCGCGACGGCATGAAGGGATATCCGCGGCGCATGCGCACCACGCGGTTCAGCAGCGGGGCGTCGAACAGGTTGTTACCCACGAAGGAGACTTCGCCGATGTAGTAGCGCTTCCCTTCGACGATGCTGATGACCAGTTGCAACCGATCCGGCTTCGGATAGCTGAAGGTCACGCGATCCTGCGGGATTTCGACATCGAGAAAGCCCTGTTCACGGTAGAAGTCGCGCAGCTTGTCCAAATCGTCTTCGAACTGCTCGTCCTTGAACCGGCCCGAACCGGTCAGCCAGGAGAACATCCACCACTTCTTGGTCTCGAGCACGCGGCGCAACCGGCGTGGACCCACCAGCGTGTTACCGGCAAATTTGATTTCCGCGATTTTGACCCGCTCACCCTCGCGAATCTTGTAGGTGACGGTGCCGAAGCCACCAACGCGGTCGCGTTCGACGCCATAGGTCACCGAGACCTGATTATAGCCTTCCTTCTGGTAAAATTCGCGCAGCTTTTCGGCGTCTTCCTTAATCTGGCGCTCGTCGAGGGCGTGGTTCGGGCGAACCAGGGTCTCCTTCTCGATCCGGTTGGTCTTCACCCGCCGGTTGCCCTCGTAATGCACGGCGAGGACGCGGAATTTAGGGGTGACCTCGACGACCAAGTTATAGGTCCGGTCGCCGGCAATCTCATGCTTGACCTCAATGAACTCGAAGAGACCGGTGCGGTAGAGCGATCGGATGTCCCGATCCAAGGTCACTTCATCGAAATCCGAGCCTTCCCGGATCTGCATGTTGGCCCGGACAATCTGTTCGTTGACGTTCGCCGTGCCGACGAAACGGATGGAAATTGCACCGACCTTGAACGCCGGAGCCTGTTGCAAATTAGCGTTTTGAGCAGGTTGCTGGGCTGAGCCGGATACAGCCCCGCCCAACAGTAGCCAAAGAGACGCAAGAAGGAGGTAGGTGACCCTGCGCACAGGGTTACTGATGAAAGTTTTCAAAGCGAGTGATGTCCCGGAGGAACGTAAGTCTCAATTCTCCTACCGGGCCGTTTCGTTGCTTGGCAACGATTAACTCGGCCGAGTCGGCGGCGACTTGGAATTTTTCGTCGGCGTCGCGGGGCCGCGCTAGCATAAGTACAACATCGGCGTCTTGTTCGATAGATCCGGATTCACGCAAGTCGGCCAGCTTGGGGATGCGATTCTCCTTTTCGGACGAACGGTTAAGCTGGGATAATACAATGACCGGGACGTCGAGTTCCTTCGCAAGTGACTTTAACCCGCGGGAAGCCTCCGCGACCTGCTGTTCGCGTGGTACTTTCGAGTCGACGGGGCTGAGTAACTGCAAGTAATCGACGATAATAAGCCCGAGCGGACTCCGGGCATGGAGCCGACGAGCCTTGGCCCGCAGTTGCATGATGGAGAGCGCGCTCGAGTCATCGATGAAGATGGAGGCCTTGGAAAACTCGTCCGCGGTCTCAACAAGCCGGTTCTGCTCCTCGCCGTTCTTCGACAGTAGCCCATCGCGCAGCAGCTTCATGTTTACCCGGGCGCGGGAGCAGAGCATGCGCAGGGCGAGCTGGGCGGCGCTCATTTCGAGCGAAAAGACGAGGGTCGCTACCGGCGTCCCACCTTTTTTGGGCATGGCGGCCGCCTCGGCGAAATTCAAGGCGAGCGAGGTCTTGCCCATGGACGGACGGGCGGCGAGCACGATCATTTCCTGGCGCTGAAAACCCCACATCAGGGCATCGAGATCCCGGAAACCGGAGGCGACCCCGGTGAGTTCGCCCTTCTTCATCATCATCTTCGTGATGACGTTCATGGCCTCCCGGGTGGGCTCGCGCATCTGCTTAACGCTTTCGCTGACCCGGTTCTGGGTGACAGAAAAGATCCGTTGCTCGACCTGATCGACGAACTCATCGATCCCGCCGGAGAAGTTATAGCAATCCTCGACGGCCCCGGTGGCGGAGCGGATGATTTCGCGCAGAAGACTCTGCTCACGCACCCGCTCGATAAAATAGGTCGCCTGCGCCGTGGTCGGAATCCGGCTGCTGACTTGGGCGAGGAAAGCGTAGCCGCCGACGGCATCGAGCTGGCGGGCGGTCTTGAGCTCCTCGGCCACGATCGACACCTCGATTGGGGTCTGCCGATTGTACAAGTCCAGCAGGCAGCCAAAGATCACGCCATGCTTCGGATCGTAGAAGGACTCCGGCTTGATCCGGGCCTCGAGGCAACGTGAGATGACGTCCGGCCCATCGAGCAGGCAGCACGACAGCAGGTATTCCTCGGCCTCAAGGCTGTGGGGAAGGGAACGCCCCATCGGTGCCGCGGCCGCGCCCGAGGTGCGCGACGGATTGCTGGCAGCTTCTTGAACCATGCGCGAACGGGTCAGTCAGACTTGGTCGCGGCGGTGCCGCAACTATGGGTTTTGAACATTCTGTTCGCAAAAATAAGCAGGCCGCGCCCGAGGAACGGACACGGCCCGGATTGGCTGGGGGCGAGGAGGTCTCCCGTGGGAGTCCGCCACCGCCTTACGACTTGGCGTCCTTGCGGGGACGGCGATCCGTGCGCCGATCGTTGTCAACGGCGGGCGCCGCTTCCGGAACCGTCGGCTCGATCGGATTCTCGGAGACGACATCGAAGCCAAGCTCGACCGTGACGTCGGTGTGAAGCTTCACCTTGACGGTGTGCTTGCCGAGGGTCTTCACCGGCGTGAAGAGATGAATCTTCTTCTTGTCGATCTCGATGCCGGACGCGACGAGCTTGTCGTGGACGTCATTAGCGGTGATCGCTCCGAACATCCTGCCTCCCTCGCCAGTCGTCACCGCAAAGGCCAGGCTCGTCTTCTCGAGCTTCTTGCCGAGCTCCTGGGCCGCGGTGAGTTCGTCTTGCTCGCGGTTGGCACGACGCTTCTT
This sequence comes from uncultured Opitutia bacterium, assembly GCA_903848965.1. Lineage (GTDB taxonomy): Bacteria > Verrucomicrobiota > Verrucomicrobiia > Opitutales > Opitutaceae > ER46. The sequence goes on from CAINHV010000394.1 coordinate 3,545, forward strand.
CAGCGACTCGACCTGCTTGCGATTCGAGGCCGTCAGCGTCACCGCAATCTTCCGCGGGAGCAGATAATTGCGGGCGTAGCCGGCACGGACTTTGACTTGGTCGCCTTCGCCGCCGAGGCCTTCGACGGGTTTGACGAGGAGGATTTCACTGTTGGCCATTTGAGTACGGAGTTGAGATTAAGGGTTGAGGCTCGCGACGACCGAAACGGGCCGGGCGCGCCGGACAAAATTCAGAACGGGACGTCTTCGTCCAGGTTCTCCTGGGTGGCGGGCTTGGCGCCAGCCGGGCGCGGCGGCGGCGAATGACGCTCGGGCGATCCACCGCCAGGCGATTCTTCTCCCCCACCCACGGGAGCGCCACCGCCCCCGCCTCCCCGGCTGTCGCCGAGGAACTGAAACTGCTCGAGCACCACCTTCATGCGGCTGCGTTTTTCCTTGGTGTTCTTGTCTTCCCACTGGTCGAGCCGCAGGCGGCCTTCGACATAGAGGGGACGGCCCTTCGTGCAATACTTCGCAATCGTCTCGCCTTGTTTTCCCCAAGCCTCGACGTCGACGTAGATCACTTCCTCGCGCGTCTCGCCGGACTCCATCTTGAACTGCCGGTTGATCGCCAGCGAGAACTGGCAGATCGGGGTGCCTTTTGGGGTGACGCGCAACTCCGGGTCGCGGGTCAGGTTGCCCATGAGCAGGACTTTGTTGAGCGAGGGCA
>CAINHV010000395.1 GCA_903848965.1 uncultured Opitutia bacterium
AAACAGGAAGGCCGGGAAGATCGGGGAGAGATCCAATCCTCGCTTCCCGAACTCCCCGATCTTCCTCTTTAAAATATTCCTGAGACCTCCCTTCTTCGCGTCTTCGCGAAAGCCGGATTGATTCCAGGGCCCCGACGAATGAGCAACCTCAAGTTGAGCGATTTTCCCGGAGTTGCATGGAACCCGTTTCGCCGCCAAGTTTCTTTCCAATCCCATGGTCCGTCTCATTCCAAGCCTGCTTCTGACTGCGACGCTGACCGTCTCGGCTGGTCTGTTTGGCGCCGAGGCGTCCCCTCCTCCGGTCGATCCCAACGCCCTTCCGGCCATCCTGGCCAACACGCCAGCGCCGAAGACGCTCACCGTCGAGGCCCCGACCCGGCCACGGGCGATTTCCACGGACGTGGCGCGAATGCTTTCTTCGAACATGCCCAAATTCGTGCCGCAGTCCGCGAGACCGGCCGAAACCAAGGCCGATGATGCCACGAGCCAGTTCGAGAACGATCAGCCGCGCAATGGCATCATCCGGCTGCCGAAGATGGTCGTCCGCGAGCCCCGGCCCGTGATCTTCACCGAGCGCGCCATCCATACCAAGAAGGGTTTGGCGGAGCTGGCCTTCAAGCGGTACATCTCCGAGGCGGACCGCGCCCTCAATCGCTTCACCCTGCCGCTATTCGGAATCTCGGCCGAAGCACGAGCGTTGCAGATGTACGCGGAAGACGAGCGGCTGCGGAACATGGCCGACCTGTCGGATGCCGCCCGAATCGTCAACCTGACCGATACGGATGCCGGCGTGTACCTGCAGCGGGCCGCCCAGCAGACCTACATGCGAACAAATGACTTCGGCTGGAACGGTGGACGCTCGAAGTAAGGGTCGGCTGCCCGGGTTGGGGTAGCCCAGCGCGTGAGGGCAGGGACTTCTTCATTGCTCCGCTCGATGCCGTCCCGCTGCTCACGCAGCGGGCTACAAAGCCCGCGTTCCGGTTCCTCCGCCTACGCGCGAGCAGGCTCGCTGGCCTAAGGCAGCGAAAAACTGTGGCGGCGCCCTGCGCTATATTGCGACCTCTGGATCTGCGTCCATTTGCGTCCAGCTGTGGTTGTTTCCCACTGCCTGGTTCGGGCTAAGACTCGAGAAAATGGCGCACCAAGGCGGCCCATTCCTCTTTGAGCGTGACGCCTGCGGCCGGCCGCGGCCGGCCTGCCCGGGCATACCAGTAGCCCGCGTTGCCGGGGTCGCCCTCCTCGCGGTGCAGATAGGCATGAACCCAGGATCCATCGCGGGATTTATCGGCCTGGGCCGTTTCGTGGGCGGAGTTCCAGTCACCGCGGCCGGCGTGCCAGAGGGCGAGCAGCGGGGCGCTCAATCCGGCGGGAGTGGTGGACCCGCGGGCCGACTGTTCAAACTCCGCAAATGACATTTGCTCAGAGTGGTTCCGCTCCTTCTCTTTTCAATCCACGTTTTGGATGCGCCGCCGCAGCGCCCCTTGCTGTATCAATGCCTTCCTCCCGCCCATGCCCACCGCCGAACACGTCATCCTCCGGGAATTGATGGCCCATGACTCGGGCTGGGTGTCCGGCGCCAAGCTGGCTCCCAAGCTGGGGATCAGCCGGGTGGCTGTCTGGCAGCACATGGAAAAACTGCGCGCCGCCGGATTCGAGTTCGAGGCCCAGCGGGCCCGCGGGTATCGGTTGAGCCGCAAGCCGGACACGCTGCACGCGGCGCTGATCGAGGTGCAGTTGAAGGTGGTGCCGAAGCACTTCTCGCTCGTCCTGCTGGACGAGATCGACAGCACGAACGACGAAGCCGCCCGTCAGCTCGCGGCGGGGCGACCCGTGCCGTTCGTGGTGATGGCGCGGCGGCAAACCCGTGGCCGGGGCCGGTTTGGCCGTACCTGGCACAGCGATTCCAAGGCGAACCTCTACGCCAGTTTCGCGTTTCGCCCGCGGGTGGCGCCGGATCGGATGCAGACCTTCACGCTCTGGATGGGGTTGAACATCTGCGAATTGCTCGCCCGCTTCATCGGCATCCCTCCCGGCATCAAGTGGCCCAACGACATCCTCTTCGATGGGCGCAAGGCGGGCGGCATGCTCACCGAGGCCCGCGTCGATGCGGATCAGATTCGCGATCTGATTTTTGGGCTCGGTCTCAACGTCAACAGTCCGGTTGGCGCGCTGCCGCCCGAACTTGCCCGCCGGGCGATCGCGTTGTCCGAGGTGGCCGGCGGCCCGGTGGATTTAAACCGCCTGGCCGCCGCGGTGATCGGGCGCGTGCATCTCGCCTACCAGAAGTTCGCGGACGGCGAGCACCTGAAGACCTTCGCGGACCTGTGGCATCACTACGATCTGCTGCGCAACAAATCGATCACCCTGCTCGAAGGCGGACGCCGGCACCGCGGCACCGTGACCGGCCTCGACGACGAGGGCGCGCTGCTGCTCCGCGACGAGCACGGGCACACCCAGCGGTTCCGGGCGGGCGAAGTAACGCTGGAGAAGGCAAGTTGAGCATTGAGGCGCCGCGCCCAAACCGAGACTGTCACCGACGTTCATGCCCGAACCCTCGCCCGCCATTGAAGTTTCCCGCCTGGTCAAGACCTACGGCGGTGTGACCGCGGTCAGCGACATCAGCTTCCATGTCGCGCGGGGCGAGATTATCGGGTTTCTCGGGCCGAATGGCGCCGGCAAATCCACGACGATGCGGATCCTCACCGGCTACCTGCCGGCGACCTCCGGCACGGTCCGGATCTGCAACTTTGCCGTCGCGACGCAGCCCGACGAAATCAAGCGGTGCATCGGCTACATGCCCGAGAACAACCCTCTGCCCGAGGAGATGCGGGTGTCGGAGTACATGTATTTTCGCGGCCGGCTGAAGGAGATCCCGCGACGGAAGCTGGGGCCGCGCATCGACGAGGTGCTCGAGATCTGCGACCTGAAGCGCGTTCGCCACAAGATCATCGGGCAGCTCTCGAAGGGCTACCGGCAACGGGTCGGCATTGCCGAGGCGATCCTGGCGGAGCCACCCGTCATCATCATGGACGAGCCCACCATCGGTCTCGATCCCCACCAGATTCTCATCGTCCGCGATCTGATCGCCAGCCTGCGGGGCCGGATGACCGTGATCATCTCGTCGCACATCCTGCCGGAGATCGAGATGACGTGCGACCGCGTGCTGATCATCAACCAGGGCCGGGTGGTGGCGCAGGGCACGCCGGCGGCGTTGCGGCGGGAGATTTTCGGGCATTCGACCTATCATCTTGAAACGACGGGCAACACGGGACCGGCGCTGACGGCGGCGCTCGCCGAGGTCGATCCGACTCTCCGGGTGACGAGCGAGTCCGAGCCGGAGACCGATGGTTTTCGCCGCGTGACCATCACGACGGCCCGCGAGGACGATCTGGGAGAGGCGTTGCTGCGCGCCCTCCTCTGCCGCAACGTGCGCGTTCGGGCGCTCGGTCGCTCGCATCCCACGCTCGAGGATGTGTTCCTCGCGGCCACGAAGCGCAGTTGGGACACGGTCCAGAAGCCGGCCGCCTCGCAATAACCGAAACTTTCGCCGCCCCCGTGCTGTCCTCACTCGCAAGTCCCTCCGCCACGGCCGCCGCATGAAGCATTTCCTGACCCTCCTCAGCCATGAGATCCGGATGCTCCTCGTGAGCCCGGCGACCTATGTCGCGGCCACGCTCTTCCTGGGCTTCATGGGCCTGATCTTCACGCAGATCCTTGAGGAATACAGCGCCCGGGCGCAGGAGATTTCGCCGGCGATCGTGTACTTCGATCTCTTCTGGCTGCCGGCCTGCGTGATGGTGCCGCTGTTGACGATGAAGTGCCTGGCCGAGGAACGCCGGCTGGGAACGATCGAGACGCTGCTCACCACGCCCGTGACCACGACCGAGGTGGTGCTGGCGAAGTTCGGGGCGGCCTACAGCCTCTATGCGACGCTCTGGGGATCGACGCTGGGCTTCTTTTACCTCCTGCGGAAATTCTCGGGCGACGCGCGCTTCCTCGATCCGGGCCCGCTGACGGGTGGCTTCCTCTTCATCGCGGTGTCGGGACTGTTCTTCGTCGCCATCGGCGTGTTCGCGAGCTCCGTGACGAGCAACCAGTCGGTCGCGGGCATCCTCGGGTGCGTGATGCTCGCCACGCTGATTCTCGGCGGCAACGCGATCTCGGGTTCCAACTGGCTCGATCAAGGAATCCTCCAGCCCGCGCGCGACATCGTCGAATACGGCCACGTCTTCGGTCACCGGGACGACTTCACGCGCGGGGTAATCGATATCCGGCATCTGTTGTTCTATCTCACCGGCACGGTGCTCGCGCTGATCTTCAGCATCCTGAGCGTCGAGGCGAAGTTGCTGCATAGCTGATGGCCACCTTCGAAAGCTTCCGCGCCGTCCGCTGGCTCCGCACGCTGAACCTGCTCCTGCAGGCCGTGCTCTTCCTGACGTTCTTCGGGGGGCTGAACTATGTCGCGAAGAACCATCCCTGGCGCTTCGATCTCACCCAGTCCCGGAAATACTCGCTCTCGCCGGAAACCCTCTCGTTCGTCCGCAACCTGAAGAGCCCGGTGCACATCATCCTGACGCTCTCCTCGGAGAACGACAACCCGGAGGTGCGCGGCCTGATCGACGAGTATGTGTATGCCACCGGCAACCGCACCGTCGGCCAGATCAGCAAGGAGTCGCTCGACCTCTACCAGAACCGCCGCCGCGCCGAGGAACTGGGGATCGATACCGCGGACGTGCTCGTGCTCGTCTCCGGCGACCGGCGCCGCGTCGTGACGGTCGGCGAGCTCTACACGTACAAGGACAAGAAGCGGGATTCCTTTCAGGGCGAGCAGGCGCTGACCGCGGCGATCCTCGAGGTCTCCGACCCGGTGCGGTTGAAGATCTATTTCCTTACCGGCCATTCCGAACTCCGCATCGACGACCCCGACGCCCAGCTGGGTCTCACGGCCGTCCGCGACCAGCTCAAGTTGCGCAACTTCGAGGTCGAGACCGTCGATCTCAGCGTGGCCCGCAAGATCCCCACCGACGCCGCGCTGCTGATCACGGTGGCGCCCCGCGGCAAATACACCGCCGCCGAGCAGGAGATGCTCCGCCAGTATCTGGGCAACAACGCCGGCCGAATGATCTTTCTCCTCGCGCCCGGCGCGGGTGTCTCCGCCCTCGGCCTCGAGTCGCTGCTGCTGGACGATTGGGGCATCCTCGTCTTCCACGATGTGATCATCGACCCGGAGAATATCGCCGACAACGGCGACCTCTTCGTCCGCGCGTACACGGATCATGCGATCACCAAGATGCTGATCGGCCAGAGTGCCCCGCTGCGGATGGGCCTGGCGCGCACCGTCATCCCGGACCCGGGCCGCGCGCTCAGCGGGTTCAACACCGTGACCATCGCCACCACGTCCAAGACCGCGTGGGGCGAGCCCTTCCGCAGCGGCATCCTGCCGAAGTTCGATCCCGGCATCGACACGCGTCCGCTCCCTGGCATGGAACCGCCCGATCGGCTGGGGGTCATCGTGGCCTCCGAGCGGCTCGCGGTGCGGGACAACCTTCCGTTCAGCGTCCGCGGCGGCAAGGTGGTGGTCTTCGGCACCGGCGACCTGGTCTCCAATTCCCGCATCGATCACGGCAATCTCGCCGCGTTCCTGAATGCGGTGAACTGGTCCGTGGACCGGGACCATCAGCTCAACATCCCTCCCCGGCGGATCGACCAGTTCCAACTCGCCCTCAATGCCAGCGAATTCATGAAGCTCCGTTACGCCCTGTTGCTCGGCCTGCCGGGTGGCACCCTCCTGCTGGGCCTGCTCGTCTACTGGACGCGGCGGCGTTGACGCTCCATGGTTCCCCCCCTCGGCCCATCATCGCCTCCCCGCTCCTGCCATTCCACTTCCGTGACGCGCCCTCCGCGCCACTTCCAACCTTCCCCTTCCTGTGCGCACCAAAGTCACGCTCGTCCTGATTTTCCTGAACGTAGCGCTGTTTTTTTTCATCTTTAAGTTCGAGCGCAACTGGCGGACGGAGGCGGCCTCGCTCGAGGCGCGCCGGCGGGTGCTCGGCCAGGAGGCCGCCAACATTCGTTCACTCGAGATCAACCGCACCGTGGGCGGCACGGTCAGCCTCGTGCGCAATCGGGATAACTGGTTTCTGACCAAGCCGCTCGACTGGCCGGCCAACCCGCATGCGGTCAGCAGCGTGTTGCACGACCTCCAGTTACTGGAGCACGAGACGAGTTTCCGGGTCGCGGATCTCGCCAAGACGAACCAGTCGCTGGCCGACTACGGACTCGACCAGCCGCGCATCACGGTGGCGTTCGGCTCCGGCGACAACGCCGCCGGCGCGGGCGTTCCACCCCCACCCACCCTGCTGCGGATCGGCGACCTGACCAAGGACGGCAAGCGCCTCTACATTCTCTCACCCGATGGCGAGCGCGTCCACGTGGTCGGCCGGGCGCTGATCGACAGCCTTTCATTTCCGCTCGAACAGCTCCGGGCCGACACGCTGCTGACGATCCCGGTGTTCGAGGCGCGCTCGCTCGGCGTGCAGACGGCGAACCCGGAACCGGATCGCAGCGGCGCCGCGACCGGCGTGCGGACCCGCATCCGGCGCGATGGCGCGCGCTGGGCGTTCGAGACGCCGATCATCGCGCGCGCGAGCAAGACGGCGGTCGATCTCGCGATCAACAACCTCAACGCCCTGCAGCCCCTCTCGTTCTCGCCGCCGCCGCCCGCCGCCGCGCCATCGCTCGCGCCCGAACTGCGCATCACGATCGAGGGCAACAACCGCCACGAAACGCTTTTCCTCGGCGAGCGCATCCCCCCCGCGGCCGGCCAGCCCGCCACCACGCCTCCCACCATCGAGTACTACGCCCAGCTCGAGGGGCGGAACGCGCTCTTCACCGTCGCCGTGCCGGTCAACCTGGTGGACTCGCTCCGCAACGCGCAGGAGACGCTGCGGGAGAAACGCATCCTCGACTTCGACCCGCGCTCGGTGACTGCCATCACGCTCGCGTCCCCGCTCCAATCCGGCGCCACGCTCACGTTGCAGCGTCTCGACAGCGCGCCGGGTGCGGCGCCCGAGGCCGCGGCGCCGTGGCAGATCATCGACCGCGGCGATGGGGCGCAGGCCCCCCGGCCCTGGCCGGCGGATCGTGCGGCGGTGCAGCGCCTCCTCGAAAGACTGACGCTGCTCAGTGCGGAGAACTTCAAGAGCGACGCCCCGAGCCGCGCCGATCTCGAGGACTGGGGCTTCAACCGGCCCGAGCGGGAAGTGCGGTTGACCTTGTCGAGCAGCCCCACGCCCACCGTCCTCAGCCTCGGCACCGACGCTCGGCGCAATGTGTACGCCCGCGTGGGCACGTCGACCGATCCCGGATCGTCGATCTACACCGTGAATCTCGACCTCGGACGGGAATTTCCAATCACCGCCCTGGCCTGGCGCGATCGCAACCTCCGTGAACCGCTCCCGACCGGCGCCCGCTTCACCAGCTTCAAGCTCACGGATTTGGAGACGAAGCAGGTCCTGCTCGAGACGGCGTTCGGGCCCACCGGCGAGCCCACGACTCCCGCGTCCGACCCGAAGGCCCTGACGGACCTGCTGGCCCAGTGGCGTGCCCTCCGCGCCCGCAGCATCCTCCAGGCCGGCTTCACCGAGCGAGTCGCCGTCGCCGGCGACGAACGGCCGTGGCGCTATCAAATCGAGGCCGGGGTCGCGCTGCCGGGCGGCGCGGGCGGCGAGATGACCAGCAACCTGAGTCTTCTTTTGACGGAGCGACTCAGCGGCACGGAACAATATGCCGGCGCCAGGGATCTGGATCTCATCTTTGCGATCGAGCAGCCGTTGCTCGATGCCCTCTGGTCACTGACGTCGCGCGACCTGATTCCTCCCGGCGCGCCGGCCGCGAAACCCTAGCCCCGGCCCCGCCTGCGATTCGCCGCCATGGACACCGTCGACCCGCGGAGCGCCAGGAAAATCTTCTTTTGTGCGGACCGGTCGCCGGACCGGAGGAAGGTCGCGTGCTGAGCTTTATCCGGCAGAGCCTCCGTTTCTGCGCCGGCAGCGTCTTCTCCTTCGCTCTCTGGACGCTCTGGCTGGCGCTCGCTGCGCTGCTGGTGCTCCAGGCCTACATCTACAGCACCAGCGAACTCGCGGTGCCAGGATTCTTGCTGCGCCGCGCGGAGGCCAGACTCGCGGCGTCCGGTCTCAACGTGACGTTCAGCAGCACCTCCTTCGATCCGCAGGGCCGGGTCCTGATCGAGAACGTGCGCGCCCGCCTGCCCACGTTTGAGGAATCCGTCTTCACCGCGCGGGCCGTTTACTGCCGACTCAACCCCTGGATGCTGGCGGTGGGACGACTCGAGGTTCGCGACCTCCAGATCATGGATGCCACCGTCTGGATTCCGGCCATGCTCTCGCCCTCGGGCCGGCCCGAGAAGATCATCCGCAACCTCGAAGCTGTCATCACTCCCGAGGCGCGGCAGTTTCAGATCAATCAACTCAGTGCCCGCATCGCCGGCGTCGTCGTGTCCGCGTCGGGCATCGTCCCAGCTCCGTCGTTCCCGGCCGCCGGCCCCACGGACCCCATCGGCTGGTTGACCCGGAATTTCGCCGGGCTCTGCCGGCAGGCTCTTGCCGTCCGTGAGCAACTGGCGGACTTCGAGGAACCGTCGATCAATCTCGAATCCTCGCTGTCCCCGACCGGCGCCCTGGTCGTGAACATGGAATTGCTGGCGCGTCAGGCCCGGTTCGCGGTGCCGGTCGCCGCGGAAGCCAGCGATGTCCGTGTGACCGCCCGTGCACTGCTGCTCGGCCAGGCCTCGATTCTGCCGATCGATTTCTCGGCCCGCGAACTCAAGCTGCCCTTCGGCAGCACGGCGCGGCAGGTCCGGGCCCGCGTGATCGGCAGTCTGGGCGCCGATGCCGGTTTCCAGTTCGTGCCGCGGCAGCTCGATGTCACGGCCGAGGTGGTCACCAGCAACGGGTTCGCGGCCACCGACGTGTGGGCACAACTCTTTCCGCGCCCGCTGCCACGAATCGACGCACGGATTGTCGCCCAGATCGCCGGGGCCCCGCTCGCCGTCGAGGCGGAGGCCGATCTGAACGCGCAAACCGCCCGGATCGATTTTCGCGGCGCGATCGCCCCCTCCATTCTCACGCCGTTGAGCGAGCGGCTGCAGGTGGACCTGCGCCGCTTCTTCGATTTCGCTTCCCTCGTGTGCCAGGAAGGGTCGCTCCAGCTGGGTGCAGGCTGGACGTTCGAGCGACTCCGGGCGCGAGTCGACGCCGAGAAGATCATTGCCTACGGCGTGCGGCTCGACGAAGGCCACGCGGTGGTGGAGTTGGATCCGACCCGATTCTACTCGCCCGAAGCCTACGGGACGATCGGCGCAAATTTCGCCCGCGGTTCCTATGAACAGGATCTGCAAACACGGCAGTTCCGTTTGCTGCTGGAGGGCCGGCTGCGTCCGCTCGACGTCTCAGGTTGGTTCCGGCCCTGGTGGTCGGGCTTCTTTGCGCAGTTCGAGTTTCCAAACTCACCGCCTGCGGCCGCGGTCGATGTCCGCGGCGTCTGGAGCGAGGGTCGGCGCACTGCCGTGTTCATCCGGCTGGCCTCGGATCAGGCGGTCGTCCGCGGCGCCGCCTTCCAGAACCTCCGCACCCGCCTTTATGTTCAACCCAATCGCTTCGACGGTCTCGAGGTGAGCGCCGCCTCCGGCGGGGGGATTGTCCAAGGCAAGTTCAGCTACACCACCGAACCCGGGACCAATGCCTGGCGCACGCTGGATTTGAATCTCAACTCCACGCTCGGTCTGCCGACCGTCACCCGGGTGATGGGCGCACTCGGGGAAAGAGTCTTTAGCCCGTACCGATTGAGCGCCGCCCCGACTGTGGGGATGCGCGGATCCTTTGCGGGGCCGACCGCCCCGGGTGGCCGTTCCCAGAGCGTGGATGCGGAGATCCGGACCACCGGCGAATTACGATTCCTGCAGTTTCCTGTTCGCGACCCAACGTTCCAATTGAAGATCCGCGACGACGATCTCGAGGTCACGGACCTGACGGCGGCGTTTGCCACCGGGGTGCTGGCCGGACAGATCCGCGTCTCCGGCTCCGAACCCAGACGCCGCGTCGGGTTCAATCTTGCCCTGAAGGATGCGAGCCTGGGCGACAGCGTGTTCACCCTGCAGACCTACTTTGCCCAGAAGCGCGGGGAGCCTCCCCCGTTGCCCGGCAAGTTCATCCAGGAGAAAGCCAACGTGCGCGCCGATGTCGCGGCGACCGCGGAGGGCGACTACGGGAATCCCTACAGTTTCCAGGGCAAGGGTACCGCGGTTCTGCGTGGGGCTGAAATTGGCGCCGTGCCCCTGCTCGGCAATCTGTCTGAGCTCGTCACCTTCACGGCCCTGCGTTTCACGGATGCCCGCGGCGAGTTCATCATCGATGGCGCCAGGTTGCAGTTCCCGGAAGTGACGCTGCGGGGAGCCAACTCGGCGATCGATGCCCACGGCACCTATGCCCTGGCGGCCCGCCAGCTCGACTTCCGCGCGAAGGTCTTTCCCTTTCAAGAGAGCAGCAATCTGGTGAAATCCGTCGTGGGGGCGGTGCTCACGTCGCTTTCCAACGCCCTGGAGGTGAAACTCTCGGGCAGTCTGGAGAAACCGGAGTGGGAATTTGCCCTGCTCAGTACTAGCCCATCGACCTTGGATCCAAAAGCCGCTGAGTCGGGAGCTTTAGTGCCGCCCTAACCTCCAAATGCCTCGGCCAGTTCGGCTGTAACCAACTTACTAAAAGTTGATTAGCAACGCTTTTAAGCCGACTTTGTTCCGCATTGCGCAGCGTGCAGCCGCACGTTCTATTTTAGGGTAAACACCTTAATGCAATCATTCCCCACATTGCCACAGCGCACGTGGTTGGAGCGGGTTTCCCTGATTCTGGCGGTCACTCTGGTCGCGGTTGGAGTGGCGTCGTTGCTGGGATGGTGGCTGGATGTCAGGCAGATTCTCCAGCCGTTCGGAGGTCACGATCAGCTGAAGATCAATTCAGCGATCGCCTTCAGCATTCTCGGTGTCCTGTTGATCGCGATCGAGTTTGGCGCGCGGCGCCTCCCGTGGTTTGCGTTGATCACCATCCTGATTGCCGGTGCGGCGCTGCTGCAGAATATGGTGGGGGCCGATTTCGGCCTCGATCAACTGCTGGGCAGCGATCACCTCCAAACCGGGACCGATTACCCTGGAAAGATGTCGGCCGTGGTCGCCACCTGCCTGATTTTCGCGAGCCTGGTGATCGGCTGGCGCGTGACCGACCTTGCCAGTCGCCAGCGCCTCTTCGCCGAGGCGGCCGTGGGATCGATCCTCGCTTCGGTGGGATTCTCGACGCTGCTCGGCTATGGCGCGGGGCTGCCCGCCGTCTACACTTGGGGCAGTTCCTCCGCGACGCCACCCGTCGCGGCCGTCGCGTTGATGGTGCTGGGCTGCGCGCTCATCCTGCTCGGTTGGCGCCATACCGCGAAATCGGCCGGTGAGGCCCCGGTCTGGTCGGCCATGCCGGCGGTCATTTTCTGCCTCACGCTCACTGTGATTCTCTGGATGACGCTCCGCGACCGCGAGCGGGCCTTCGCGCTCTCGACGATGCAAACGGCCATGGATCAGCTCGCCATCGAGCTGAAGGACGACCTTTCCCGGGAGGCCAGCCAGTTTGAGCGTATTGCGCGCCGCTGGGGCGACGGGCCGCCGCAGGCCACGACGACGTGGGAATTCGACGCCAAGACGCAACTGACAGATGCGAGCGAACAACTCGGCTGCTACTCGATCGCCTTCGTTGATCTCACCCTGCACACGGCCTGGGCCTACCCGCTCGCGAACAACGAGGGCGCGGTCGGCTTCGACCATGCGGCCACGGAGGAACGGCGCCTGGCGCTGCAGCAGGCCCGCCTTTCCGGGGGACCCGCGGTCTCCGCCACCACCTTCGTCCATGAACCGGGCGACGGAAACCAAAAGGGCGCGGTCATCTACACCCCGGTGATTCGCAGCGGCATCCTCGCCGGCTACCTCGCCGCGGAGTTCGGCTACCGCAAATTGTTTAGCGCGATCGCGGCCACCCGGCTGAAGCTCGACGAGACTTATCAGGTCTCGGTCGAGATTGGCGGCGAACCCATCTATGCAACCACGCGGGCCGCGCAGTCGATCAACGAGAAACTGCGGTTGGAGAAAACGTACACCATCAAGGACCGCCGGTTGCGGCTGGCCCTCACGCCGTCCGACGCCGCCCTAGCACAAAGTCGCCGCTACCTGCCCGAACTGGCGCTCGCCGCCGGCCTTGGCATCACGATCCTGCTTGGGCTCAGCATCCAGCTCGCGCGCAGCGCCCGCGCCGGCCAGCTCTCCGCCGAGCTGTCGAATCGCCGGCTGTTCGCCGAGAACGAGGAACGCCGGCGCGTCGAGGCCCGCCTCAAGGTTTCCGATGAGCGCCTCCGCCTCGCCCTCGATTCGACCCAGATCGGCATCTTCGAGTGGAGCGTCACGGCCGGCCATGTCTACTACAGTCCCGGTCTGTGGGCCATGCTCGGCTACGAGCACATGCGCATGCCTTCCACGGTCGAGGCGTGGCAGTCGCTGATCCATCCCGAGGATCTCCCGCTCTACCGCCGGCGGACCGAGTCCCAGCTCAATGGCATCGCCTCGTTCATCGAGCCCGAGTATCGCGTCCGCGCGCGATCGGGCGACTGGCGCTGGGTCTATACCCGATCGAAGTCGGTCGGCCTCAGCCCCGATGGCAAGCCGACGCGAATTGTCGGCACGGTGCAGGACATCACGGCTCGCCGCGAAGCTGAACTCGCGTTGCGCGAGAGCCAGGCGGAAGCGCGCAAGTTGTCGCTCGTCGCGTCCAAGACCGACAACCCCGTCCTCATCGGGGCTCCCGACGGACGAATCGAATGGGCCAACGAGGCCTTTTGCCGGACGATGGAGTACTCGCTCGCGGAGGTCGTCGGCAAGAACCCGGCGCACTTCATGGTCGGGACCGGCAAGAGCCTGCGGACCATCGCGCGGATCCGCCAGGCGATCGCGGGCGGCCACGGCATCAGCACCGACGTCGTCAATTTCTCCAAGTCCGGCCGGAAGTACCACCTGCATGTCGAGATTCAGCCCGTGCGCGGCGTTTCGGGCGCGATGGAGAACTTCATCGCCGTCGGCACGGACATCACCACGCGCGTCGAGTCGGAACAGCAGCTCCGCCGCGCCAAGTCCGAGGCGGACGACGCGTCCCGGGCCAAGAGCGAGTTCCTCGCGTCGATGTCACACGAAATCCGGACCCCGATGAATGGGGTCATCGGGATGACGAGCCTGCTGATGGAGACGACGCTGAGCGCCGAGCAGCGCGATTTCGTCAACACGGTCCGTACATCCGGCGAGGCACTGCTGACGATCATCAACGACATTCTCGATTTCTCGAAGATCGAGTCGGGCAAGATGGAACTCGAGCAGGCCCCGTTCGAGCTCGCGCTCTGCGTCGAGGAGACGCTCGATCTCTTCGCGCTGCAGGCCTCGGCCAAGCAGCTAGAAATCGGCTACCACATCTCGCCGGACGTGCCGGCGTGGATCGTCGGTGATGTAACCCGCCTGCGGCAGGTGTTCGTCAACCTCGTCAACAACGCCGTCAAGTTCACGCCCGGTGGCAGCGTCTCGGTGGAAATTCGTCGCGCGCACCGGCAGCCCACCCCGCTGGGCTTCGCGCCGGGGCTCGAGGAAGATCCCTCGCGCGTTATCCTGGAATGCAGCGTGCGGGACACGGGCATCGGCATCCCGCCCGACCGAGTGGACCGGCTGTTCAAGGCGTTCAGCCAGGTGGACTCGTCAACCACGCGGAAATTCGGCGGCACCGGCCTCGGCCTCGCCATCTCGCAGCGGCTGTGCGAGCTGATGGGCGGCGGCATCCGGGTCGAGAGCGACGCGGGGGATGGCTCCGCGTTCATCTTCACCATCCAAACCCAGATCGCGGCAGAAAATAGCGATTCCGGATTGTTGCCGGTGCCGGCGCCGCTGAGCAGCGGCGGGGTGATTTGCATCGAGGACCATCCGTTGACGCAAAGCCGGCTGCGCACCTTCTTCGAAAAGTGGGGCGTCACCTGCACCGTGGTGCCCGACGCACCCCAGGCACGCGAAGCCATCGCGCGGCTTCGCCATCCGCCGGCTTTGCTGGTCATCGATGGCGGCGAGGTGGAGGGCCCGTCTCCGGTCGAGGAACTTGCCGACATCAAGTGCCCGCGACTGGTGCTCTTTCCCTTTGGCCAGACGGCCCCCTCGCCCGGGCCGGACGACCCGCCGCTGGCCAGCACCTCGAAACCCATTCGCACGACCGCGCTGGTGCACGCCATCGCCGGCCTCTTTCAGAATGAAAACCGCCAACGGAGGCAGCAGATCAGGGTCACGGAGCGCCCCATCGGGGAAGAAATCCCGCTCGATGTGCTCCTCGCGGAAGACAATGCGGTCAATCAGAAGGTCGCTCTTCGTTTCCTCGAACGCCTGGGCTATCGCGCGGACGCCGTCGCCAACGGCCTGGAAGCCGTGGTGACGCTCGAACGGCGCCGCTACGATCTCGTGCTGATGGATATCCAGATGCCCGAAATGGACGGCTTTGAAGCGACCCGACAAATCCGCGCTCGTTTGCCGGCCAACCGGCAGCCCAAGATCATCGCGCTGACGGCCAACGCCATGCAGGGCGACCGCGATCTGTGCGTGGCCGCCGGGATGGACGACCACATTTCCAAGCCCGTGAAAATGCATGAAATCGTCGCGGCCATCCGCCGGCATTTCGGCAAGCCCGTGGCGTCGTCGGATCGCCCGCAGTTGATCGGGTGATACCTCCGGCCCTCCCTGGAGTCCTCGCGAGACCCAGTTCACCCGTTGTTGGTAGTTCCGCCTTCAGGCGGTGCCTGGCGGGCTTTCGATCCGACTGAAGGCGGAACTACGAACACGGGCCGGCTCTCCCGTGATTTGAACCGAGGGCAAACCCGGTAAGTTCAGGACCCAAATCTTGGACAGGATTTACCGGAGACGAACCGGGATGAGACGGACCAAAGCACGTGGGCCTACGTTGTCTCGCCGCCATCTATAATCCGGATGTTCGGCGCAACTCCGCGATCTCCGCCGCCCGACCGGGATCGTCGGCCAGGTTCCGCAGTTCGTCCGGATCCGTCGCGAGATCGAAAAAGAGCCAGGGACGATCGTTGCTGAGGATCAACTTGCGGTTCGCGGTGCGAATGCCGCGCCACGGTCGATCGCACTGGTGCGGTAAGGCCACCACGCTCGGCATCGAAATCCTGCTTGCCGCCGGACGAGGGGGACTCGATCGCCCGGTGGCCCACGCCAGCGTCAGCGGCAACAAGTCCAACAGCGAAATCGCCTCATCCGAGAACCCGGCGGAAGCATCCGGCCGGCGCACCAGGAGCGGAACGCGGACACTTTCCTCGTAGGGCCAGCCTTTGCGAAACAAGCCGTGGGCGCCGTGCATGTCGCCGTGGACCGAGGTGAAAACGATCAGCGGCGCCGGCCGGCCGACGCGGCTTGCGGCAGCATCGACGGCTGCGACGAGCGCACCGATGGCCCGATCCGTGGCCGAGATGTGACGGTAATAGCCCGCCAGTTCGCGACGCGCCTGCGCTTCGATGTCTCCGCCCCGGGAAACGTTCGGCCCGAGGATGAGGTTCGCCGGGTCGACCGCCCTCCCCTCGCTCGCGGGAGCATCATAGGGCGGATGAGGCGCTTCGAGGCTGACGATCGCAAACCAGGGACGACAAACCTCCGGCACGGACCCAGCGTCGGCCTCGTTACGATCTAGAATCCAATCCGTCGTCCGCCGCGCGAGGACATCAGCCTGGTATCCCGCGAACCGTTGGGGCGTGGCCAGCCGCGTGCCATGGAGCCACGGGTTGTTGAGGAGGAATCCTCCCTCAAAGCCTTCCCAGTAATCGAATCCCCCGCGCGCGTCCGGGTCGACCACCAGCCGGGCATGGGCCTCACCGACCAAGGGCAGGTTGGGATCGCGGACGGACAGGTGCCACTTGCCGACGAACGCGGTGGAATAATCTATGGCGCGCAGGCGATGCGCGACCGTTTGGGCGTCGAGTGGCAGCGGATCGAAATAGTCACGGATGCCGTTCTCCGGCGAGCTCACGCCCGTCAGCATCGCCGCCCGCGCCCACGGGCCGAAGGGATGGGGCGTCACGGCCTGCCGGTAATTCATGCTCCGTGCCGCCAGGCGATCGAGACAGGGCGTGGAGGCATTAACGTCGCCCGCATAGCCCAGCGCCTGACCCCGCCACTGGGTGGTCACAATCCAAAGGATGTCGGGCACGCCGGGCGTCATCGCTGCTACGAAGCAACAACCGCCGCGGCGTGGCGAGCCGAACCCCGTTCATCCGCGGGCTTGCCGACTCAAAGGGCCGGGAGCTAGCCTGCCTCATGAGCTGCCCCCTCTTCCTCCGTTCCTCCGGCTGGGTCTCGCTTTTTATGACCCTCGGCCTCGCCTCGCTTCTCTCGGCGGCCGATCCAGTTTTACCGCCCGCCGCGCCGGCCCCGGCTGCCCCGGCTCTCGCACCGGAGCTTCCTCCGCCCCAATTGACGGAAGTCTGGTCGCCCGTGCCCAAGGTTGTTTCCGCGCCGCTGGGCGCAGCGCCCTCCGACGCCACCGTCCTGCTCAACGGCCGGAATCTCGACGCCTGGGAGTCGATCAAAGGCGGCCCGGCGAAGTGGCGACTCGACGGCGATACGATGGTCGTCACACCCGGCACCGGCGCGATCCAGACCAAGGCGTCATTCGGCGATGTGCAGCTCCACCTGGAATTTCGCACGCCGGCGGAAGTGAAGGGCGAAAGTCAGGGCCGCGGAAATAGCGGGGTGTTCTTCATGGGCATCTACGAAGTCCAGGTGCTCGATTCGTATAACAATCCCACCTACGTCAACGGCCAGGCCGGCTCGATCTACAAGCAGCACATGCCGCTGGTGAATGCCTCCCGTCCGCCGGGCGAATGGCAAAGTTACGACCTCGTTTTCATTGCCCCGCGCTTCGGTCCCGGCGGCGTAGTGGAGTCGCCCGCCCGCGTCACCGTGTTTCACAACGGCGTCCTCGTGCAGCACGACGCGGAGATCAAGGGAGCCACGAATCACCGTGGCTATCCGGCCTACACGCCGCATGCCGCGAAGCTCCCGCTCCAGTTGCAGGATCATCGCGATTTGATCGGCTTCCGGAACATCTGGGTGCGCGAACTCGCGCTGCCGGGCGCGAAGCTCTGAAAGGGCGTCGCGCAATCGCTGTAGGACCGGCCGGGTTCCGCGCGTAGCGCCAGTCTCTGACTGGCGAAATCCGATCGAAAGGCCGGGTCGAATCAACGCCGGTCGGAGACCGGCGCTACTCGGACTTGCCGGATTCCGCCGTCCGCCGCCACTCGCTCACGCTCGCAGCCACGGAGTGATCGCGGCTCCACCCGCGCCGGCCTATTTCGAGCGCTGAAGCTGGTCCGCGGCGATGGCTTCACGGTGGAAGCGGACTTCGCGGATGCCGCCCTTGAACCAGAAGACTTTGTTCTGGCGCACTCCGAGGGAGATCTGCCCCTCGCCGAACTCGGTGAACTG
Source organism: uncultured Opitutia bacterium (assembly GCA_903848965.1). Taxonomy (GTDB): domain Bacteria; phylum Verrucomicrobiota; class Verrucomicrobiia; order Opitutales; family Opitutaceae; genus ER46. The sequence continues at coordinate 17,618 of CAINHV010000395.1, forward strand.
GCCGGAGTTTTCCATTTCCTTCTCGCCGTCGAGATAGGACGTCATGGTCTTCCCGTCCCACTTCAGCGCGAGCCAGTACCAGCGATTGGTGGGATGAACGAGCTTCGGGTCGATGCTCACGATGCGGCGCGTGGTCGTCGAAAACAGGAAGTGATCGAGCCACCACTCCCCTTTCGCATTCACCCGCGTTTCCATCATGGCGCGAGAAAGTGCCTTGTCCTCGAGATGGAAGAAGCGCTGTTCGCTCTGCCCCGGGTTCGCCGTGAGATCGCACGCGGCGGGGTAGAAGAGGATCTCGATCGTGAACTCCTTTGCGCCCGCGACCGGAATCGAAGGGACGAAGATGCCATCCTTGATGCCGTCGAAGTACATCGCCTTCGCCCCGCTCTCCTCGCGAATCTGCGGGGCACCGAGGACCGTGATCGGCTGGCCGCCGATCTGCGCGAGATTATCGAGCTTCCAAATTTCCGCGGCACCGCCGGCGGTGGCCAGGGAGAGCAGCGCGGCGCCCATCAGGATCAGCCGGACACGAGACAGGGTCAGGACGGTGTTCACTCTTGCAGGCTGGGAATCAGCGTCGGAACGGCAACGCGATATCCGGCCCGGCAGCGCGATTCCGCGGCGGCCGCACAAGAAAAACGCCAGCGGGACAAGGCGGCCGTCGATGCGCTGGGCCGGGAGGCTCAGGTTGAAGGTCGAGTTCTTGCCGGCGTAGATGACGTTCACGCAGTCGACTGCGAGTTCGATGCCCGAGCCGGACGCGCGGCGATCGCGGTCTTTAGGCGAAGGGGATCATCAACCCGTCAGGACAAAATGCTTCCCCGCCGCGGCGAAAGCCGGCGGGGAGCACGAGGGACGAGGCGATGGCCTCAGGCCGGCTGGGTGGCGAAGACCTGCTTGCGGGGATCGATCATCGTCCAACAGATCGTCCCGAAAACGAAGAACGCGCCCATGACGTAGAGCGGCGCATTCCAGTCGGAATATTTCTCCACGAGGTACGTCACCAACAGCGGGGAAGGAATGCTGGCCACCTGACCGGCGGTATTCATCGCCGCACTGACCACGCCGACATTCTGGCCGCCCATGTCCTGACAGCAGCCCCACGACGCCCCCAGCGTGAACATCGTCGCCGCCACGGCGAGAGACAGGCAGATCGCGGCCAATTGCGGCTGGCTCACGATCGCCGCCATGAACATGGCCGCCGCCGCCACCAGGTTGCCGAGCACGCCGATCCCAACCCGCCCCAGGCGCAGACCGAATTTCTTCACGGCCGAATCCGTCGCCGCCCCGCCGAAGAGATCGGCGAAGATGCTCAGGAAAAGCGGAAGGCCCGCGAAGATTCCCAGCTCGGTCTTCGAGAAACCATGCTTCTCGGACAGAAAAGTCGGCAGCCAGGTGATGCAGAAATAGAACGCGGCACTCGTCGGCATATAGGCCAGGCACAGCGCCAGCGTGTTTCGGTTCGTGAAGAGCGTTTTCCAGTACTCCAAGCCCCCGTGGCTTTCGTTCCCAATTTGCCGGCCAGCGGTAATCTCCGCGACCTCGGCGGCATTCACGCTGGCGTGCTCGCCGGGCTCATTCCGGAACCATTTGTACCACCAGATGGCCCAGCCGATGCCGACGAGACCGAAGATGACGAAGATGACGCGCCAGCTCATCATCGTCAGAAGCCACACGACGAGCATCGGGGTCAAGGCCCCGCCCATATGGGCTCCGGCAAAAAAGACGCCGAGAATCTTGCCGCGGTCCGCGAGCGGAATCCAGCGGGCGAAGGTCCGCGCCATGCAGGGCCACGCCCCCGCTTCACCCGCCCCGAAGAGGAAGCGGATGATCAGCATCGACCAGTAGTTGAAGGCGGCGGCGGTTCCAACCGTGAAGGCCGACCACCAAATCACGATTCGGGTGAGCGTGGTCCGCGTGCCCAGTCGATCGGCCCACCGCGCCGTTGGAATTTCGAAGAGCGCGTACGCGATCGCGAAGGAACTGAAGACCCAGCTCATTTGCTGCGCCGAGAGCGAAAGATCCGCGCGGATTTGCGGCGCCGCGACACCGATCGCGACCCGATCCAGATACGTGATCATCGCCATCACGAGCATCAAGCCGACCACCTTGTAGCGCACGCGCGTGGCCGGCTGGGTGGTGATAGGAGGGGCGGAAAGAGGTGCCATCGAAAATAGGGAGTTACCGGGGGAGAGGAGTAGGAACCAGGCTGTCTTGCCGGTTCACCAGCGTGAATCCGCATTCCCAACTATTCGCGGAGAGTCGTGCGCTCACGCCTGCCGCAAACTTGGGCCCGGGAGACTTCAGCCCGGGCACAGTGACCAACAAAAACGGCGACCCGGGCCTGACACGGATCGCCCGAAAAGAATCGATCAGGTCATCTCCAACCCGCGCATCGTGCCGGTGGAGGATGAAAAACGATCCTTATCGATGCCGAGCCGATGCAGCATGCTGAGATGAAGATTGGTGAGCGGATAGTTCCGAACCGTATCGAACATCAGATGCTGCCCATGCTTGAAGCCGCCACCCGCGAAAATCACCGGGAGATTCAAGGTCACGTGGGAGTTACCGTCGCTCAGATTCGACCCGTAGAGGATCATGGTGCGATCCAGGACCGTCTCACCCTGCTCCTTCACGCTCTTCAATCCCGTGAGCAAGTCGCTGAGCTTGCGCAGCTGGCCCATGTCGAGCGCCTTGAGCTGGCCGAGCTTCTCCTCCGATTTGCCGTGGTGGGACAGGCCATGATAGCCTTCCGTGATCGCGGTATCGAGGGGGCTGTCGACCACGCCGGTGCTGGCGGCATTGATAAAGAGCGTCACGGCGCGGCTGGAGTCGGTCTCGAACACCAGGCGGACCAGATCGAACATGACCTTAACCTTCTCGATGAACTGGGTCGGGCTGGCGACGTCCACCGGGGCCGAGGCATTCACCACCGGCTTTGGCTTCTTCTCCCAGCCTTGTGACACCTGCAGACGATTCTCCAGTGCGCGAACGCTGGTCAGGAACTGGTCGATCCGTTCGCGATCAGGCGTGCCCAAATCGCGTTCCAGATCCTTTACCTGACCGGCAATGGTATCGAGAATGCTGCGACCGGTACCCAGCCTGAGGACCTGTGCTTCCACCTCCTCCGGCGAGCCCTGAACGAACAATTGCTTGAACACTTCCGCCGCTTTCTGCTCCGGCGGTATGGCGACGCCACTGCCGGTCCAGGAAAGGCTGGTGTTGCCGTTGACCGCCAGTGTCAGCGACGGAAAGCGGGTTTGGACGCCGATCGCCTCGGCCACCACCTGATCGAGCGAGATGGTGTTCTTGAACGAACTGCTGCCGGGATTCGGCGCACCCGTCAGAAACGCGAGCTCCGTCGGATGGCTGCCACCGACGTTCGGGAGCGAAACACCCGTGAAAACGGAGAAATCGTTGCGATGATCCTTCAGCACTTCGAGATAGGGAGACGCCTTGTAATCGCGCCCCGCCCCAGTCGGCACGAACTCACGCGGCACCATGCCGAGATTCGTGATGACGCCAAACATCCGGCGCGGGGTGGCGTTCAGAGCCAGCGGCGAAGAGGACTGCTGCGCCCGGGCGAACGTCGGAAGCATCGAGTCGAGAAACGGCAGCGAGAGCGCCACCCCCGTCCCGCGAAGAAAGTGGCGGCGCGACAGCGGCCGCCGGGTGGAAATATAGGGACCGTACGCGGGGAGGGACTTGGTCGAGGATTTCATATGGGGGGGGGCGCTGCGGGAGTGGTGCTAGAATCTCGAACGCTTCGCGGGTTCGAGAGCTGTCGCTCAGTTATTTGTTCAGGAATAGTTCGCTATGGACAAGTTCGTTCAAGATCGAACGGACGCCGTGGCCGTTGGCGGCAGTCTTGCTCAGGATTTGGTCGAGCTTCGCCCGATCGCTAAAACGCACCGGGGCGCCGGTCGCAAAAACCGAGAGCTGTTTCGCGAAGTTGCGGGCGATGCCCTCTTCGTCCTGCAGCAACAGTTGCTTCAGCTCCCGAACATCCTTGAACGGAAGTCCCTCGGCCGTCGCTCCGCTCGAGTCCACCGGCAAACCGTAGTAAAACGCCAGGGGCCAGCCATTTTGACCAAAGCCACGCTCCGGCGTCTGGCCGGACGCTGCCACGGCCCGGTAGCGATCGCGCCAAGCACCCATCACATCGAAGGCCTCGAGGGCGAAACCCGGGGGATCAATCTTGCGATGGCAGCTCGCGCAACTTTCGTCCGCCCGATGCTTGTCCAGCTGCTGGCGGATCGTCACCGCGCCGCGGATGTCGGGCTCGACCGCGGGCACAGCCGCGGGCGGCGCTGGCACATCGTAGCCGACGACCCGTTCCATGATCCATTTGCCGCGCAGGACCGGCGAGGTGGTCGTACCGTTGGCGGTGACTTTAAGCACAATGGCCTGGGTCATCACGCCTCCCCGGACGCTGTCGGTGGGCAACGCCACCCGGCGCATCTTGGCACCCTCCACCCCAGGAATCCCGTAGTGAAGCGCCAGCCGGTCATTCAGGTAGGTGAAATCTGAATCAACGATGTTCCGCGCCGGCATATCCTTTTTGAGCAGCTCGGCGAAGAAGAGGCGGGACTCGTCAACTGACGCCTCGAGCAGCGCATCATCGAGGTAGTAATCATTGTGCAGGGCGATGTCCGGCGTGGTGTCATACATTTTCCGGACCTCGAGCCAATAATCCAGGAACGCTTCCACCATGCGTTCCGACTTGGGGTCGTTGAGCATGCGGTCGGTTTCCGCCCTCAGGACTTCCGGACGGTGCAACTCACCCTTCGCCGCACGTTCGCGCAGCGCCAAATCCGGCTCGGAGTTCCAGAGGAACAGGGCTAGGCGAGTCGCGAGCGCGTAATCATCGAGCCGACCCGGCTTCTCATCGAGATAGACAAACTCCTGAGAGGCCAGAATCGCGGTGTAACTCGCCAGCATCGAGCCCGCGAAACCCAAACCGGCGGTGTGCCGATCCTTGAAAAGAGTCAGGAATCGCTGGGCATCGCGCTCGTCCACGGGCCGGCGATAGGCCCGCGCGAGAAAGGCGCGAATCAAGCGGTCGGCATCCTGCTCTGGATTGGCCGAATCGACTTCAACGGTCGTCTGAATCACCGGCGCTCCTCCTCGCGCCAACTGCAACTGCTGCTGGCCGGGCTGACCGCCGCGACCGGGCGCGCCACGACCGCCGCGGCCACCACCCGCCGCCGGCAGGCTGAGGACCTCAACGTCCACGCCGCGTTTGCCCGCTTCAGCCTTCTTCAGCGGAAGATCGCCAAACAGGAATTTGTAGCCGGAATTGGTTTCATCGTCGTAAAGCGGCCCTTCAACATCCATCCAGCGGAACGCCACCCCCGGCATGCCGTCGCGCTGGGCCAGCTTGTTGGTATAGTGATCGATCGCCGTAAAGCCGGGCCGGGAACGGAAGAAACGAACCGCGTCCATGATGATGTTCTGATTGGCCATCAACATGATGTTCTTGAACTCGTAGACCGTCGGCTCGGGCGTCAGGTCGAATTGCGCAATCCGCGACGCCGCCGTGGCTCCCACCTTCGCGTAGACATGGACCGGCTCAGAGCGGCGGCCCGGCGCGACATCGGCGTGATTGGGGCGGTGCCACTCCGATGGCAGAAGGGCAATGGCCCGCGGATCACCATCCTTGGGGGTGATACCCAAATAAGAAACTGTCGGTCGACGGGTGCCATTGGGACCGACCCAAATCGAATAACCACTGAATTTTATGTTATACCGACCGGTCACCGGGGCGCGGAAGAGATTCCAAGAGGATTGGAAGCCCGTCTGAAAGTGGCTCGCCGTCCAGGCCATCGCCTCCTGCTCCCGTTTCTGCGGGTCGGATTCACCGACGGTCAAAGGAGCCATCCTCGTCAGGGCGGGAATATCCGGTCCCGAATTCAGAATCGGAAAGCGACCGCGGTCGGGGTTTCCGTCCTGATTCGTGAAGGCAAAATTATCACGTGCCCAGAAGCGCTTCACGGTCGTCGGCGGCTGCGTGAACTTGACCGACAGGACCTGCCGCATGGCGTAGTCTGCCGCGCCCATGTATCGCGACATATGCACGTAGGAAACGTCCAACGCCCGGCTCACCTTGTTGAAATGAGCTGACTCGCCGTCTTCCGGCAACTGGTCCCTGATCAAGAGCCACGGGGCCTGCAGGAGATCTCGGAGCGAGTTCTCATACTCGGTCCGGTTCAGACGCCGACGGGTGGCGCGACCCAGCCTGCGTGTCGTCTCCTCTTCCGCGGCAATCAGTGAGGTGGAAACGCCCTTCACGAACGCCGACAACTCGGCGCCCTCCGGCCGTTTCTTCTCCTTCGGGGGCATTTCGCCGGCGCGAACCCGGTCATGCACCTTTACCCACGTCAGAAAATTATCCGACTCGGCGGGATTATACTTCAGCGAGGTGAGGTCCAGATTACCTTCTTTGTCCACGTCGTTGTGACACGAGGAGCAGTGGCGATCGGTGAAAGCAGCAACCTCCTCCGGAAACGCCTGTGCGGCGAAACCAACCTGACCAAAAAACGCCGCCGCCGCGACCGCGCGAACAGCACACCGGGAGACCATGCGGCTTGACCGCGTCTCCAACTCTGCGCTGCGGGCAATCAAGGAAGAAAGGAGAACGTTCATAGGAAGGGAGGGGAGGCTAACCAGCGGCAGGGAGGGGACCAAGGCGCCGAATGGAGTAAGGGATGGAGTGAAAGCCACCAAAGACAAACCAGTTCTGGTCGCCGGGCCGCAGGACGCAACGGCGGAGGAAAGGTAGCAAAATATCCTGACCCCATGACCTTCAAGACGCCGAGGCAAATCCACCCTTGAATGGGAGGAAGAGATGGTACGACTGAAGTCACCTTGGAACGAGCTTGCGTGAACAAAGGGATCGCCTTGCATCCCGATGAACTCGCCGCCTTTGGAAACCCCTGCGGACTCCCTGCCGACCATGCACCCTAACCCCACGCGTTTTGTCGCGCTCAAGCGCCTCGCCACCCTCGTCGGCCTTGGGCTCGCCCTGCCGCTCCAGACCAATCCCGCGGTGGCGGCGGAGCAGGCCGCACCGATCGAAGATCATGCTGCTGAATATAAGACGCTGACCGCCGACTTCGCCCGGATGGACGGACTGTTCATCGAATATAACGACCCCGTCCACAAGCTGACAATCGTCGGCTATATCAATTTGATGAAGAACCGCGCCGAGCTTCTCGGCTGGCAGCGCCCGGAGGGTGAACCGACCGGGCAAATCCGTGGCGGCGGACCGGGGGGCGGCTATGAGACCACGATGATCGACGCGAAGCCGCAGTGGGATCAGGTCAAATACGATGAGCTGCGATATGATATCAACCTGCAGTGCCAGCGGCTGGCCAACTGGCTCGCGCCCCTGCGGACGCCGCCCCCCACCCCCCGCGTCGAGGGTGGCGCCCAGCTCTCGGTCGCCAAACTCAACCCGTCGCCCGCCAATCCAGCCGAGGTCAAGGCTGCGCTCGAGGCGCTGGATCGGGAAATCAAGCGCCTCGATGACCAGACGACGGCAATGGTGATTGGATCAACGACCCGCGATTCCGAAGTCGCGCGGATCAAACGCATCAAGGGACGCCGCGCCGCACTGGGGAAAGAGTTCACGAAGGC